>NZ_JBFUGW010000361.1:0-5124 GCF_056402735.1 Rhizobacter sp. P3_C12 | reverse complement strand
CACGTGAATCGAAGCCGTAGGGGTTCACGGTGACGCCGGGGGTCTGCGCGAGCGCATCGGTCAGCGTGGTCTGGCCCTTGTCGTCGATCTCCTGGCTGCTGATCACCGAAACGGATTGCGGCACCTCGACCAGCGGCGTGTCGGTCTTGGTGCCGACGCTGGCGCGCTGCGCGACGTAGCCGCCGGCATCGGCGTCGGCGCGGGCGCGCACGGTGAGGGTGGGCAGCGTGGTCTCGGCGGCCGTTGCGGTGGCCGAGGCGGGGCGGACTGCGAAGCCGCCGTTCGGCGAACGGGCCGCTTCAAGGCCGCTGCCGGCCAGCATCTGCTGCAGCGCCTGGGCCGCGCTCAGCCGGCCGCTCACGGCGCGCGAGGTCTTGCCGGCCGTGGCCTCGGCGGCCGCGAGGATCGGCAGGCCGGTCTGGCGCGACAGCTCGTTCAGCGCGGCATCCAGCGGCTGGGCCGGCAGCTGGACCGCGAACTCGGCCTCGGCCTGGGCGGGGGCCTGGGCGAGCGCGTGCGGCACGGCCAGGGGGCCGCTGAAGGCGGCGGCCAACGCGACGACGAGCAGGCGCTGGCGGGGGAGGGAACGCATGGGGGTACTCCAGAGGTTGTGTTGCGTGATGAACGACGAGCCGCTGGCGTGAGGCCACTGAGGGGCCTGGGGCTGGCTTGCGAGCTCTCCGACTGCTTAGACGGATGAGCGGGGGAGAGTGGGACATGGGGCTTGCGTCGCGTGGCGGAGCGGCACACGGGTGTACTTGGCCTGGAACGGGCACGCGGGATTTCCCACTCAATGGGCTTGCGGTCTCTTGGCGCGTTCAGGAGTCCGGAGCGGCCGCATGCGGGCGTGTTCAGATCAATCAGATGAATTTGGAGTTGTGATGCGAAGTGTGTTCAAGAACGTGAAAAAACAGTTCCAGAAAATTGGCTCATCCGGCAAAGAAAAGAAAAAAGACACGGAAAACGCGGTGTTGAGGAAGACAGACCTTCAGAGGAGAAGCGCCCAAGAAACTTTTGAATCCTCTCTCGATACACATTCGAGGTCCAGCATTCGCGAAGAAAAAGATCCCATGTCCACGAGATCTCGAATGTCGACTGCTGAGCAAAATAAGTTTCTATCCAACCGCATGAAAGCATTGATGGATGCAGGTGGCAGTTTTGAGGAGCAACTCATTATTCTTGGCAGCACCATCAAAGATTCTTGTCCTGAAATTTTGGATGAAGTCTTGGTCAAGTTCATGCAGACCCAAATCATTCATTGTGAGAATGTCGCCGCTAACACAGTGGATAGGTCGGTTGTCTGGAAATCCCTGGAAAAATACAATTTACCTGTTCATCAGGCTTTGCCTTTGCCAGGAAAATCTAAACATGGGACCCGTGACTCCAAGGTTCATCCCGCGGAGTCGCCAAAATTTTCCAGGTCTCCAAGAAGGACGGACCGATCCGGCTCAAGGCCGGTCGGCCCAGCACGGGAGCAGGACCACGCATCACCGCTTTCAAGCCTTTTCGAAGGCCTTCGTTCCAAATATAAGAATCTCAGCAACGACGACTTGATGAATGTATTTTCATGGCGTGTAGAGCAGAACCGCCCTGATATTTCAAAGATAGATTTGAAGCAATTTGTAGGCGCCCAGAATGAGGCGTGGAATAAGCATGGTGATTGTCAGATCATCAAGCTCAAGAGTCGATACACTCAAGGCGAGCACGATGTGGTGAATCAAGTGGACAAGGAAAGGTGTTACACAGCTTTCCGCGAGTTGTCTGGAAAATACACTCGCCGGGGCGGTGACGGGGAATACTACTTGGCTCTGCCCAAAGGTGTGACCGAGAAGCAGGCGCAGAAAGAAATTCACGCCTTTGTCCGTAACGAGACACAAAAGAATGGATTTGAGTTTCGCTGGGATAAACCAATGCGGAATAAAATTGGGGGGCTCAGTCAGTATCTTGATGGCGGCGGGGAATTCCACCCCTTGCATTATCGGCGACTCGTCAATGCCTTCGCAAATGACGAGGGGTATAAAAACTGGGAAGGAAACAATTCGGGGCAGACCAGCGGGGAGTGGGATAAAATCGCAGCCGCGCCAGGAAAGACAGACCGCCCTGCGTTCCCGTCGGTGTTCCATGATGAACTTGTCAAACTGCTTTATATCCACGAAGAGAAGACGAAACAGAATGGGAAGCAATATTTCCCGGCAAAGCTCGGGCTTCCTTTCGTAAGGGAATTGATCATTTCCCAGGCGGCGCGCGACGGGACGAAAAATATGAGCGCCGAGGAAGCTGACGCATTCAGGAATCTTAATGGCGCTTTGCAAGATGAAGTGGAAACCGGAAATTTCGATATGGAGGTCTGGAATAAATTCAAGGCCGTCATGCTGAAGAATGACGGTGTCACAGAGGGATTGCGGCAGTATCGCAATCAAAAATGATCGAAGGATGACCTATCGTCGGCTGGCCAGTTCTGCAGTGCCATCCGATCGCATCCGCACCGCCACCGGTAGCACCTGCGGCAGGGCCGCCAGCAACCCGGCCGCATCCCGCACCGGGAAGCGGCCGGTCAGCCGCATCGCGTCGACGCGTGGATCGGTGCTGACGATCGGTGCCGTGCGGTAGGCGTTGACGCTGGCCAGCGCCTCGCGCAGCGGGGTGTCCTGGAAGCTGAGCCAGCCGTCGCGCCAGCCGGCGAGGGCCGCCGCGTCGCCCAGGCGCGGCGGCTGTGCGATGCCGTTGCGGATGTCGAGCAGCTCGCCGGCCGTCAAAACGATCGGCGGGCCGTAGCGGTCCGGGCCTGCATCGTCGGCCGCCTCGCGCGGCGCCACCTGCACCCGCCCGCGTTCGACGCCCACCGTCAGCGCGCCGCCGCGCTCGCGCAGGCTGAACACCGTGCCCAGCACCTCGATGCGCGCGTCGCGCGTCAGCACCTCGAACGGCCGCGCGGCGTCGTGCGCCACGTCGCAGCGCAGTTCACCGCCTTCGAGCTGCACGATGCGGCGCTGCCGATGCAGCCGCACCTCGATCGCGCTGTCGGCGCCGAGCGCCAGCTGCGTTCCCGGCTGGGCATCGGGCAAGCTGACATTGAGCAGCTGCAGCGGCTGCGTGCGGTACGACGCCGTGAACACCGGCGCCTGCCAATACTGCCAACCCAGACGGCCGGCGAGCGCTGCGCCGCCGAGCAGCGCGGCCGCCGACAGCAGCAGGTTGCGCCGCCCAGCGGCGTGTGGGGCGGCGACCGGTTCGTCGAAATGCTCCCTCAGCCCCTCCGACATCCCGCCCAGCATCTGCCAGCGCCGGCGCGCCTCGTCGGCCGCTGCCGCATGTTCGGGCGACGACGCGATCCATTGCCGCAGCCGCGCCAGCGCTCGGCCAGCCGCCGGTTCCGGCTCGACCTCGCTCTTCACGACCAGGTCGAGCGCATGCTCGATCAGCTTCTCGGCCGGAGCCATCGGGCTCATGCCCAATCCTCTGCCAGCGTCGCGCGGAAACTGCTGCGCGGCGACACCGCCGGCGCGTCGATCAATTCCGCCTGCATCTCGGCGAACACCCGCGAGCAATCCAGCGCCGCTCGTACCAGGTGCTTGGCCACCGCCGCCTCGCTGAGCGTCAACCGCCCGGCGATCTCGGTGCGCGTGAACCCATAGGCCCGGAACAGCAGGAACACCTCGCGCCGCAACGGCGGCAGCGATTCGAGCACCCCGATCACGCGCCGCAGCACCTGGCGCTGCGCATGCACGTATTCACACGACGGTGCCGCCGCGTGCAGGCCGAGCGGCGATTGCTCGACGAGCCAGCGCTGCGCCACCTGYCGATGCCGCGCCTCATCGATGCACAGGTTGCGTGCCACGCGAAACAGCAGCGCGCGTGGCGACGCGATGGCCGCCTGAGGGCCATCCCCCAGCGCCTGCACGTACACCCGCTCGAAGCTCGACTGCGCGATGTCGGCCGCGTGCTGCGGATCCCGAAGCTCGCGCGTCAACTGCCGCCGCAGGTCTGCACAGTGGGCCACCAGTTCCTGGATCAGCTCGCGCATGCGTTGGAAGAGCGCTCCGCTCAATGAGAATTGTTCGCATTGAGTGTAGCAAGGTTCGTCGCGATCTCGTTCGAGCGCACCGCGGTGATCGACAGCAGCGTGTCGCTCAGGCCGTGGGTGGTCTCGCAGGCGCCCTGCAGGAACACCGCCGGGCGGAACTCGCGCGGCGCGATCACGCGGTAGTCGCGGTCGACCTGCAGGCGCCCGAGCCACGGCGCCAGCTCGCCGAGCAGCGCGTGGTGCTGCTCGCGCGCATAGCCGGTGGCCAGCACCACCGCGTCGTAGCGCTGGCTGCTCTCGCGCGAAGCGTTCACGTCGAGCAGGTTCAGGTGGATGCCGTCGGCCGCGGCGCGCACGCTCTGGATCTCGTGGCGGCGCAGGAAGCGGTGGCGCTCATCACCGCTCACGCGCTGCTCGTAGAACACCGCGAACATCTGCCGGATCAGGTCCTGGTCGGCGCAGGCGTAGTTGGTGTGGCGGAACTCCGCCAGCATCTCGGCGCGCTGCGCCTCGGGCTGCGCATACACCTGGTCGACGAAGCCGGCGTTGAAGATCTCGTTGACGAACGGGCTGTCGTCAGCCGGCCGGATCGCGCGGGCGCGCATCACCAGGTCGACGCGCGGCGCGTTCGGCCGGCCGTGCAGGTCGATGAACAGCTCGGCCGCGCTCTGGCCCGCGCCGACGATCACGATGCGCTGCGCATCGGCGTGGCCCGCCAGGCCGGCCAGGTAGCCGCTGGAGTGCATCACCCGCGGGTCGCCCTTCAGCGCCCGGAAGGCATCGGGGATGTTGGCGGTGCCGCCGATGCTCACCACCAGGTGGCGCGTGAGCCGCTCGTGCCACTGGCCTGCCGCGTCGCGCGAGCGCACGCGCAGCAGCTGCACCTCGCGGCCGTGCACCTGCGGCAGCACTTCGACCACTTCCTCGCCGTAGACGCAGCTGTCGTCGAACTGCGCCGCGGCCCAGCCGAGGTAGTCGTTGAACTCGCGGCGGCTCGGGTAGAAGGTCTTCAGGTTGATGAAATCCTGCAGCCGGCCGCGCTGGTGCAGGTAGTTCACGAAGGTGAAGCGGCTGGTCGGGTTGCGCAGCGTCGCCAGGTC
>NZ_JBFUGW010000360.1:0-5169 GCF_056402735.1 Rhizobacter sp. P3_C12 | reverse complement strand
CGCCACTGCAGCCGGCGCAGTTGCTGGTGGCCGACCGCGGCCGCACGCAGGTGGTCGCGGTGGCCGACATCCTGTGGCTCGAAGCCGCCGACAACTACGTCGTGCTGCACACCCCCGATCGGGCACCGCTGCTGCGCCGCACCCTGTCGGGCCTGCTCGCCGACCTGGGCCCCGGCTTCGTGCGCACGCACCGCGGTGCCGCGGTCGCGCTGGCCCACGTGACGCAGCTCGAACCGCTCGGCAAGGGCGATGCGCGCATCACGCTGCGTGGCGGGCCGACCGCGCCGTGCAGCCGCCAGTACCGTGAGGACCTGGTCGCGCGCCTGGCCGCCACGCGCTGATCCACCTCGCCCCCTGCCCGGGGCGCTTCGTCCCGCCGCGCTGTGCGCCGGCGCGGCCCGGCCCCAGCCTTGTCGCACCGCCCTGCGAAAGGCCTTGCCATGACGGACACCTCCACCCCACCCGCGCGCCTGCTCTACCTCGACTGGTTGCGCATCGCCGCCTTCGGGCTGCTGGTCCCGTACCACGTGGGCATGTACTACGTGAGCTGGGACTGGCACATCAAGAGCCCGCAGTGGCACACCGCACTGGAGCCGTGGATGATGCTCAGCTCGCCCTGGCGCATGGACCTGCTGTTCATCGTCTCCGGCGCCGCCACCGCGCTGATGCTGGGCACCGGCCGCGCCCCCTCGTTCGCCTGGCTGCGCCAGCGCAGCGCGCGGCTGCTGCTGCCCCTGCTGCTCGGCATGCTGGTGATCGTGCCGCCGCAGTCCTGGCTGGAGGTGCAGCGCCGCTACGGCTACGCCGGCAGCTACCTCGACTTCATCCCGCTCTACCTGCGCGGCGGCAGCGGCTTCTGCGATGCGGTGCACGGCTGCCTGGTGCTGCCGACCTGGAACCACCTGTGGTACCTGCCCTACCTGTTCGCCTACACGCTGCTGCTGTGGGGCGCGCTGCGCTGGCGGCCCGGCTTGCTGCAAGGCATCGCGCAGCTCGGTGCCCGCGCACTGGCCGGCCCGCACCTGCTGTGGCTGCCGCTCGCGCTGCTGTTCGGGTGGCGCCTGCTGATGGCACGCCGCTTCCCGGCCACGCATGCGCTGCTCGACGACTGGTTCCTGCACGGCCAGTACCTGGCGATGTTCGCGTTCGGCGCCGCACTGGCGCAGGCCAGCCGCCTGGCGGAAGATGCGCAACGCTGGCGCTGGTGGGCCCTGCTGTCGGCCGTGGCCAGCTGGCTCGCGCTGCAAGGGCTGCTGATGTCGGGGGCCGGCTGGCCGTGGCTGCGGGGGCTCGCGTTCTGCGTGCTGCAGTGGGGTGCGCTGGTCGCCGCCATCGGCTTCGCCCACCGGCACTGGAACGCCGACCACCCGCTGCGCAAGACCCTCGCCGAGGCGGTGTTCCCGCTCTACCTGCTGCACCAGACGCTGATCATCCTGCTGGCGCACGCGCTGCTGCCATGGGCGCTGCCGTTCGAGGCGGAAGCGCCGCTGCTGGTCGGCGGCACCTTCCTGCTCGGCTGGATCGGCTACCGCCTCGCGCGGCGCAGCGGGCCGCTGCGCATCCTGTTCGGGCTCAAGCCGGCAGCAGCAGTTCGCGACGCTCGCCGAACTGTCGCCACCCGCCGCGCGTGAAGGCCCGGGCCATGCCGGTGTTCGAGCGGTCGGTGTCAGCGATCAGGCGCGGCAGGCCGGCATCGCGCAGCAGGGCCGTCGCGGCCGCCAGCAGCACATCGACATGGCCGCGCCCGCGGTGGGCCGGCAGCACGCCGATGTAGCCGATGCTGCCGAAGTCGGCACCCGCCACCGGCAGCACCAGGCCCACGGCCGTGCCCTGCGCATCGAAGGCGATCTGCCACCAGCCCGGGTCCACGCGCATGCTGCGCAGGTCGGCGATCAGTTCGGCCGCATGGGCTTGCGCGCCACGCGCCGCGACGGTTTCGATGTCGATCTGGTCGCGCGAGGCCGCCGCCACCGCGGCCACCATCTGCCGCAGCAGCGTCTCGTCATCCGGGGCCGCCGCACGCAGGCGCAGATCGCCGGTGTCGACCGCGGCGCCCGGCGCCAGCGCCGCCTCGAAGCGCAGCGTGTCGCGCTGGGTCCTGAAACCCAGGCCGGCCAGCAAGGCCAGCCGCGCGTCGCCGTGCGTCTGCCATTGCGGCGTGCGCGGCGGGTGGTCGTGGCAGTGGCCCACGGTCGTCAGGCCCGCGTCCGCCATCGCCCGGCGCGCGCCATCCAGCAGCGCCCGTCCGATGACGTCGGCCTCGCCGTCCCAGGGCAGGTTCAGCAGCACGATGTCGAGCGGCCGGCCGACCCGCGGCAGGGCCCAGAACGCGACACGCCCGCAGGGCTGGTCGTCGCGCCACGCGACGAAGCACCACTCGGGGCGCGACGACCCCGAGGCGAACAGCCCTTCGAGGTAACGCGCGGTGTCGTCGACGTGTTCAGGCGCGGTCTCCACCGCCGCGAACTGCCGCACGCTGTCCGCCTGCCGAATTTCGAATGTCATGCAGCGCCTTTCTCGAAGCCTTCCAGCACGTTGACCGCGTTGACGCCGACCTCGGCGACCGCGTAGCCACCCTCGAACACGAACACCGTCGGCAGCTGCACTGCGGCGATGTCGCTGCCCACCTGCAGGTAATCGGCGCTGCGCAGCGCGAAGCTGGAGATCGGATCGCCCTCGAAGGTGTCGACGCCGAGCGATACCACCAGCGCCTGCGCGCCGAAGCGACCGATCGCCTCGGTGCCCGCACCCAGCGCCGCGCGCCAGCGCGCGAAGTCGGTCCCGCGCGGCAGCGGCAGGTTCAGGTTGCAGCCCAGGCCCGCCCCGGCGCCGCGCTCGTCCGCATGCCCCAGGTAGAACGGGTACTCGGTGCGCGGATCGCCGTGCAGCGACACCGTCAGCACATCGCCGCGCTCGTAGAAGATGCTCTGCGTGCCATTGCCGTGGTGGTAGTCGACGTCGAGCACCGCGACGCGCTCGAAGCCGCCATCGCGCAGCGTCTGCGCGGCCAGCGCCGCATTGTTCAGGAAGCAGTAGCCGCCGAAGAAATCGGCGCCGGCATGGTGGCCGGGCGGGCGCGTCAGCGCGAAGGCGCTGCGTTGCGCACCGCTCGCCACCGCCTGCGCCGCTTCCACCGCGCACGCGGCACCAGCGCGCGCCGCCTGCCAGGTGCCGGCCGTCAGCGGCGTGCCGGCATCGAACGAGAACAGGCCCATGCGCGCCGCGAAGTTGTCGGGCAGCACGTCGTCGCGGAAGCCCCGCACCGGCCACACCGAGGGCAGTGCATCGACCTGCGCATTCGCCGGATCGAGCGCGACCCAGTCGTCCCACGCATGCGCGAGGAAATCGAGATAACGCCCGCTGTGGATGCGCCGCAGCACCTCCATCGACACCTCGCCCGGCGCGCGCAGTTCACCCAGCGGGCGCCGCTTCAGCTCGGCCAGCACGTGGTCGAGCCGGCCGGGCACCTCGTGGCACGGCACCAGCCGGCCGCGGTACATCTCCTGGCGCCCGGCATGCAGGTGGTGCACCGGGTTATGGACGGTCAGCATTCAGTCGCCCTCCTTCGGCGCGCCATCGGACAGCGGCTTGAACAGGTCGTCGAAGTCTTCCGCATTCAACGCCGCATCGCTCGCCACGCCCTTCAGCAACAGGTCCGCGAGCCCGGCCTTGCGGGCCTGCAACTCGATCATCTTGTCTTCGACCGTCCCGCTGGCCAACAGCTTGTAGACGAACACCGGCTTGTCCTGCCCGATCCGGTAGGCGCGGTCGATCGCCTGCTGCTCGACCGCCGGGTTCCACCACGGGTCGTACAGGATCACGGTGTCGGCCGCGGTCAGGTTGAGCCCGACGCCGCCGGCCTTCAGGCTGATCAGGAACAGCGGCACCTCGCCCTGCTGGAACTGCGCGACCAGCCCGGCCCGGTCATCGGTCTCGCCGGTGAGGATCAGGTAGGGCAGCTTGAGCCGCACGAGCTCGGTCTCGATCAGCGCCAGCATCTCGGTGAACTGCGAGAACAGCAGCACGCGCCGGCCGTCTTCCACCAGCGTGGGCAGCAGGTCGAGCAGCAGCTCCAGCTTGGCCGACGGCGCGGCCTTGCCGGCGGCGGCCTGTGCGTCGCGCGCCTCGCCCTTCAGCAGCCGCGGGTCGCAGCACACCTGGCGCAGCTTCAGCAAGGCGTCCAGCACCATGATCTGGCTGCGCGCGAGGCCCTGCTTCTCGATCGCGTCGCGCAGCTTCTCGTCCATCGTCGCGCGCACCGTCTCGTACAGGTCGGCCTGTGCGCCGGACAGCTCCACGCGCAGCAGCGTCTCGGTCTTCGCCGGCAGCTCCTGCGCCACCTGCTGCTTGGTGCGGCGCAGGATGAATGGCCGCACGCGCCGCGCGAGGTGCTGGGCCTGCAGGTGATCCTGCCGCTTCTCGATCGGCTGGCGGTAGCGCTCGCGGAACTGCAGCTCGCTGCCGAGCAGCCCCGGGCAGACGAAATCCATCAGGCTCCACAGCTCGCCGAGGTGGTTCTCGAGCGGCGTGCCGCTCAGGCACAGCCGGTGCTGCGCGCGCAGCCCCTTCAGTGCGAGCGCGGCCTGGCTGCGGCTGTTCTTGATGCGCTGCGCCTCGTCGAGCACGACATAGTGCCAGTCCTGCGCGGCCAGCACGTCGATGTCGCGCACCGCCAGCGGATAGCTGGTGATCACCAGGTGGGCCTGGCCGAGGCGCTCGAAGTGCTGCATGCGCCGCGCGCCGTGCAGCACCAGCGTCTTCAGCTGCGGCGTGAAGCGCTGCGCCTCGGTGTGCCAGTTGTCGACCAGGCTGGTCGGCACGACGACGAGCGACGGCTTGTCGAGCCGGCCGGCATCGAGCTCGCCCTGCAGCAGCGCGAGCGTCTGCAGCGTCTTGCCCAGCCCCATGTCGTCGGCCAGCACGCCACCGAGCCGCGCGCGGCGCAGGAAATCCATCCAGGCCAGGCCGTCGAGCTGGTAGTGGCGCAGCGTCGCGCGCACCTCGGGCGACGGCTGCACCGGCGGCAGCCCGCTGCCGCTGCCCAGGCCGCGCAGCTCGCGGATCAGCGCATCGAGGCTCGGCGGCGCGACCACGCGCGCACCGACCGCCAGCGCATCGAGCGTGCCGAGGTCGAAGCGCGACAGCTGCAGCACCTGGTCGGCGGCTTTC
>NZ_JBFUGW010000359.1:0-5180 GCF_056402735.1 Rhizobacter sp. P3_C12 | reverse complement strand
ACGGCGGCGAGTTGCTGGCGATCGGCCTGGACCAGGTCTAYGGCGGGCAGGCCAGGCCGGGGCTGGAGCTGATGCAGCAGGGCATCGCGAAGGGCACGAAGCGGCCCGATGACGCGAAGCTGCACCTGGCGATTGCGCAGCTGGTGGCGGGCGACCATGCGAAGTCGGCCGCGACCTTCCGGACCGTGCAGGGCAACGATGGCACGGCCGATCTCGCGCGGCTGTGGGCCTTGTACGCCCGCAAGAAGTAGCCCGGATGCCAATCCGGGAGCGGCGCTCGAAGTGAAGAAAGAACCCGGATTGGCATCCGGGCTACGAAATCACTTCGGTGCCAACCGAATCGCGCCGTCCAGGCGGATCACCTCGCCGTTCAGCATCTCGTTCGTGATGATCTGGTGCACCAGCTTCGCGTAGTCCGCGGGCGTGCCGAGGCGGCTCGGGAAGGGCACGCCGGCGGCCAGGGCGTCCTGCACCTCCTGCGGCATGCCGAACAGCATCGGCGTGCCGAAGATGCCCGGCGCGATCGTCATGTTGCGGATGCCGTTGCGGGCCAGGTCGCGCGCGATCGGCAGCGTCATGCCGACGATGCCGCCCTTCGACGCGGCATAGGCTGCCTGGCCGATCTGGCCGTCATAGGCCGCCACGCTGGCGGTCGAGATCAGCACGCCGCGCTCGCCGGTGGGCTCGGGCGCGTTGCGGCTCATCGCCTCGGCGGCGAGGCGGATCATGTTGAAGCTGCCGACCAGGTTGACCGTCACCGTCTTCGCAAACACCGCGAGCGGGTGCGCACCGTCCTTGCCGACCGTCTTGACGGCCGGTGCGATCCCGGCGCAGTTGACGAGGCCCATCAGCTTGCCGGCCGCCACCGCCGCGGCGACGACCGCCTGGCCGTCGGCCTCCTGGCTCACGTCGCAGCGCACGAAGACGCCGCCCAGTTCCTTCGCGACCGCCTCGCCCTTGTCGGCCTGCAGGTCGGCGATGACGACCTTGCCGCCGGCGGCCGCGAGCATGCGCGCCGAGCCTTCGCCGAGGCCCGAGGCCCCGCCGGTCACGATGAAGACCTTGCCTGCGATGTCCATGGCGTGCCTCTTACTGAAGCGCGGCCAGCGCGCGGGCGGTGATCTCCTCGACCGTGCCGGTGCCGGAGATCTTGCGGTATCGGGGCGCGACGGCGTCGCCGGCCGCGGCCCAGCTGGAGTAGTACTCGACCAGCGGGCGCGTCTGCTTCTGGTAGACGTCGAGGCGCTTCTTGACGGTCTCTTCCTTGTCGTCGTCGCGCTGGATCAGCTCGTCGCCGGTCACGTCGTCGCGGCCCGCGGTCTTCGGCGGGTTGAACTTCAGGTGGTAGCTGCGGCCCGAGGCCGGGTGCACGCGGCGGCCGCTGATGCGCTCGATGATCGACGCATCGGGCACGTCGATCTCGAGCACGAAGTCGAGCTTGACGCCGGCGGCCTTCATCGCGTCGGCCTGCGGGATGGTGCGCGGGAAGCCGTCGAACAGGAAGCCCTTCGCGCAATCGGGCTGGGCGATGCGCTCCTTCACGAGGCCGATGATGATGTCGTCGCTGACCAGGCCACCGGCGTCCATCACCTTCTTGGCCGCCACGCCGAGCGGGCTGCCGGCCTTGACGGCCGCGCGCAGCATGTCGCCGGTGGAGATCTGCGGGATGCCGAACTTCTGGCAAATGAACGCCGCTTGCGTGCCCTTACCGGCGCCTGGCGCGCCCAGCAGAATCAGTCTCATCAGTCATCCTCAATTTATGGAATTCGTGGCCGCGGTGCCAGCCGGCGCAGGCACGGACTTTTGCCATCGAGAATAGCATGCGACCTCCTGCGCGAAACTGACGCGGGGCAGGTCGCCGGGCCCTCGGCACCTCCGGGTTTACACCCGCTTCGCGCGGGCGCGGCCCACCCGGTCAGTGCCCGATCAACGCACGCGCACGCGCCAGGTCTTCGGGCGTGTCGACCCCCGGCCCGGGGCGCACCGCGCTCACGTGCACCGCGATGCGGTGCCCATGCCACAGCACGCGCAACTGCTCCAGCGATTCGGTCTGCTCGAGCGGGCAGGGCGGCAGCTTCGGGAAATCCCTCAGGAAGCCGGCGCGGTAGCCGTACAGGCCGATGTGGCGCAGCGGGGTGGCCAACGAACTGGCGGGCGACGACAGCGTCTCGATGCCCGCGGCATAGCCGTCGCGCCACCACGGGATCGGCGCGCGCGAGAAGTAGAGCGCGCGGCCTGCACCGTCGAGCACGACCTTCACGACATTCGGGTTGCGCAGCTCGTCGACGCTGTCGATCGCATGCGCCGCGGTGCTCATCGGGCAGTCGGGCTGCGACTGCAGCAGCGCCGCGCAGGCGTCGACCAGCGCCGGCTCGATCAGCGGCTCGTCGCCCTGCACGTTGACGACGATCTCGTCGGGCTGCAGGCCGAGCAGCGCGCAGGCCTCGGCGAGGCGATCGCTGCCGGTCGGGTGGTCGGTGCGCGTCAGCACGCAGGCCACGTCGTGGGCGCGGCAGGCGGCGACGATCTCCACATCGTCGGCCGCCACCACCACCTGCTGCGCGCCCGACAGCGCGGCGCGGCGGGCGACGCGCACGATCATCGGCAGCCCGCCGATGTCGGCCAGCGGCTTGCGCGGCAGCCGCGTCGACTGCAGCCGCGCCGGCACGAGGACGGTGAAGCTCACGCAGTGCTCCCGGCCTCGGCGGGCGCCGTGTCCAATGAGCGGGCCTCGGCTTCGAGCATGACCGGCATGCCGTCGCGCACCGGGAAGGCCAGGCGGTCGGCGTTGCACACCAGTTCGTGCGCGGCATCCTGCGGCGGGCGCTTGTGCTCCAGCGGCCCCTTGCACAGGGGGCACACCAGCAGTTGAAGCAGTCGGGTGTCCATCGGGCGTCCTCGGGTCAGAAATGGGCGGTCGGCGCGCGCTGTGGCAGCAGCGCCAACAGGTCGGCAGCGAAGGCCGGCGGAAGCTGGAAGTCTAGCGTCGCGACCCACACGCGCGTGCTGCCGAGGCGCGCGGGATCGAGCTTGACGGCATCTTTCTCGGTGACGACCACGTCGGCCGTGTCGGACGGCCAGGGCAGCTGCGCGAAATCGTGGTGATCGGGCAGCGGCAGCTCGGTGATGTCGAGGCCGGCATCGCGCAGCATCGAGAAGAAGCGCTGCGGATGCGCGAGCCCGGCGGCGGCGAGCAGGCGGCGCCCCTGCAGCTCGGCCGCATCGGCAACGGAAGCCGTGCCGTCCCGCCAGGCCTGCAACGGCGTGAAGCGGCGCAGGCCACGCTGCACGACATGCCCTGGCAGCGCCGTCGACGGCGCCGGCGCGTTGTACAGCAGCACGCTGCGCGCGGGCAGGGCAGCCGGCATCGGCTCGCGCAGCGGCCCGGCCGGMAGCAGCCAGCCGTYGCCGGCGCCGCGTTCGTCGAACACGATGACCTGTGCATCGCGCGCGAGCCGCCGGTGCTGCAGGCCGTCGTCGCAGACGATCACGTCGACCGCGGGATGGGCTGCCAGCAGCGCGCGGCCGGCCTGCACGCGGCGCCGGCCGACGGCGACCGGTGCGCCGCTGCGGCGCTGCATCAGCAGCGGCTCGTCGCCGCAGGCGCCGGCCGGCGTGTCGGGCGTCACCAGCACGATGTCGTCACCGGCGTTGCCGCCGTAGCCGCGCGACACGATGCCCGGCGTCCAGCCGTGCCGCCGCAGCAGCTCGACCACGGCCAGGCAGGTGGGTGTCTTGCCGGCGCCGCCGGCGATCAGGTTGCCGACGACGATCACCGGCACCGGCAGGCGCTCGATGCGCAGCCAGCCGGCCCGGAACGCGAAACCGCGCAGCGCGACGATGGCAGCGTACAGCCCGGCCAGCGGGCGCAGCGCCCACGCGAGCGCGCCGCGCGCGAGCCAGGCGCGCTGCAGTCGGAGGGAGAACGACACGGGGCCGGCGCGCAGCCGCTCAGCGGCCGTCGCCGCCCTGCGAGGTCTGCGCCGCAAAGGTCAGCCGCGCGAGGCCCGCGCGGCGTGYGGCGTCCATCACCGTGATGACGGACTGGTGCGACGACGCCGCATCGGCCGAGACGATGATGATCGCGTCCTTCGCGCCGGCGGATGCCGACAGCAGCTCGGCGGTCAGCATGTCGACGCTGCGGCCGTCGAGCGTCTTGCGGTTGACCGCATAGCGGCCTTCCGCCGAGATCGCGACGATCACTTCCTTGTTGTTCTCGCGCGGCTTGTCGGCATCGGCCACCGGCAGGCTGATCTGCAGCTCGGTGAACTTCGAGTAGGTGGTCGACAGCATCAGGAAGATCAGGACGACCAGCAGCACGTCGATGAACGGGATCAGGTTGATCTCGGGTTCTTCGGGGTGGTGCTTGCGGAACTTCATCGCCATCGCCCTTCAGCCTGCCTTGCGCACCGCGGTGAAGCGCATCAGGTGCGGCACCATGCGCTCGGCGGCTTGTTCCATCTCGAGCGTGTACGCATCGATCAGGCCCCGGAAATAGCGGTACGCGATCAGCGACGGGATCGCGATCATCAGGCCGAACGCGGTGTTGTACAGCGCGACCGAGATGCCGTGCGCCAGCAGCGCCGGGTTGCTGCCGCCGGTGGGCGCCTGCGAGCCGAAGATCTCGATCATGCCGATCACCGTGCCCATCAGGCCCAGCAGCGGCGCGGCCGAGGCGATGGTGCCCAGCGTGTTCAGGAAGCGCTCCATCTTGTGCACCGCGCTGCGGCCGGCGGATTCGAACGCGCCGTGCAGGTTGTCGTGCGAGATGCGCGGGTCGGCGATGATCGCCCTCAGGCCGGTGGCGAGCACCTGGCCGAGCAGCGAGTTGTCGGCCAGCTTGTTGACGACGTCGGCGGCCGGCAGGTGGGCGCGGGTGACCGAGATCACTTCATCGAGCAACCGGGGCGGCGCGATGCGCGCGACCCGCAGGCTGGACAGGCGCTCGATGATCAGCGCGAGCGCAATGATGGAACACAGGAGCAAGGGCCAGATCGGCCAGCCAGCGGCTTGTATGATCGAAAACAATCCGGTCCTCTCAGCAATGGTGGGGTGCGGTGGTGCGCAGAAGTTGCAACCGACGGCGCGATCGACGGCCGGACCAGGCGGTCCCGTGCGGTCTCATTTTTGGACGCGCGATTATGACCCCAAGGCAGCCCCGCCACGCACATCGGCAAGGC
>NZ_JBFUGW010000358.1:0-5186 GCF_056402735.1 Rhizobacter sp. P3_C12 | reverse complement strand
GTAGTGAAAGCCTTCCGCACGCTCGATGACTACCTCCGCAAGACAACGCAGGAAGCCATTGCGACGAACCGCTACTGAAACCTGCTCAACATCTGCTCCAGTGCCATCGTGAACGGCGCCTGCATCATCGGCAGCGTCAGCAGCACGCCCACCAGGCCGACGCCGAGCGTGATCGGGAAACCGACCGCGAAGATGTTCATCTGCTGGGCGATGCGCGAGATCACGCCCATCACCAGGTTCACGAACAGCAGCATCGTGACCATCGGCAGTGCGATCCACAGCCCGAGCTTGAAGACCTCGGCACCCCACAACTGCGGCTGCAGCACCCGCAGGAAGCTGAACGGCTCGGCGCTGACAGGAAAGGCCTGGAAGCTCTGCACCATCGCCGCGATCATCAGCAGGTGGCCGTTGATGATGATGAACAGCCAGCCGACGATGATGCCGAAGAAGCGGCCCACCGCGTTGCCCTCGGCACCGCTCATCGGGTCGAAGAAGCCGGCGAAGTTCAGCCCCATCTGCAACCCGACCAGCTCGCCGGCGAACTCGATCGCGGCGAACACGATGCGCGCCGAGAAGCCCAGCGTGATGCCGATCAGCACCTGCTGCAGCACCACCGCGTAGAGCATCGGCGAATCGAGCGGGATCACCGGCATCGCCGGCAGCGAGGCCTGCGCGCTGATCGTGATCAGGAACGCCAGGCCGACCCGCACCCGCACCGGCACGTTCTTCTGCGACAGCAGCGGCGCGCTGCTGAACAGCGCCAGCACGCGGATGAACGGCCACAGCAGCGGGGTCAGCCAGGCGGCGAGTTGGGCGTCGGTGAAGGTGAGCATGATTGCCCAGGGCGAACGGCTTGTGGCGTCAGCCCACCACCGTCGGGATCGCGGTCAGCGTGCGCTGCACGTACTCGACCAGCGTGGTCAGCATCCACGGCCCGGCGAACATCAGCACCGCCACCGCCGCGACGATCTTCGGCACGAACGACAGCGTCTGCTCGTGGATCTGCGTGGCCGCCTGGAAGATGCTGACCAGCAGGCCCACGCCCAGCACCACCAGCAGCACCGGCGCCGACACCATCAGCAGCAGGTACAGGCCCTGCTGGCCCAGCGTGAAGACTTGTTGGGAATCCATCGGAATCTCTTCAGTGAGTTCAGGTCGAGAAGCTGGCGGCCAGCGAGCCCAGCAACAGGTTCCAGCCATCGGCCAGCACGAACAGCATCAGCTTGAACGGCAGCGCCACCAGCACCGGGCTCAGCATCATCATCCCCAGGCTCATCAGCACGCTCGCGACGATCATGTCGATCACCAGGAACGGGATGAAGATCAGGAAGCCGATCTGGAACGCGCTCTTCAACTCGCTCGTCACGAAGGCCGGCACCAGCACCTTGAACGGCACGTCGGCGGCCTTCACCGCGGCATCCACCTTCGCGAGCTTCGAGAACAGCATCAGGTCGGCCTGGCGCGTCTGCTTCAGCATGAAGGCGCGCATCGGCACCTCGCCGCGCTTCAGCGCCTCGTCGAAGGCGATCTTGTTCTCCGAATACGGCTGGTAGGCATCGGCGTAGACCTTGTCCAGCGTCGGGCTCATCACGAAGAAGGTCAGGAACAGGCTCAGCCCGACGATCACCTGGTTCGGCGGCGCCGATTGCGTGCCCATCGCCTGGCGCAGCAGGCTCAGCACGATCACGATGCGGGTGAAGCCCGTCATCATCAGCAGCACCGCCGGCAGGAACGACAGCGCGGTGAAGAACAGCAGCGTCTGGATCGGCACCGAGTAGCTGGTACCGCCCGCCCCCTGCCCCACCAGCAGCGGCAGCGCGGCACCACCGCCCGGCGCAGCCTGCGCTAAAGCCGCTGCAGGAACGGCCGACAACACCGTCAAGGCAGCGATCGTGCCGATGCGGCGCACGAGGGCCAAAGAAAAGAAACGATCAGCGTTCACCGGTCGACCCCTGGTCACGGCGCAGGCGAGAAAGAATCTGCGCGAAAGCGGGATGCACGGCCGGCATCTGCGGCGGTGCCGCTTCGGCCTGCGGCGCCATGTTGTGCAGCACGGTGATGCTCTGCGGCGTGACGCCCAGCACCAGCCAGCGCCGCTGCTCGCCCTGCCCCACCTCGACGGTGACCAGGCGCTGGTTCGACGACAGCGGCAGCGCAGCCACGCTGCGCATCACCCCCAGCCCGCCGGCACCGCCCATCGGTGTGCGCTTGAGCAGCCACAGGGCCACCGGGATCATCGCGATGATCGCGACGAACCACATGAACGACGTGATCGCAGGCGACATCGCTCAGGCACCCTTGCTCAGGCGGCGCATGCGCTCGCTGGGCGTCACGATGTCGGTCAGCCGGATGCCGAACTTGTCGTTCACCACCACCACCTCGCCCTGCGCGATCAGGTAGCCGTTGACCAGCACGTCCATCGGCTCGCCGGCCAGTGCGTCGAGCTCGACCACCGAGCCCTGCGCCAGCTGCAGGATGTGCTTGATCGGGATCCGCGTGCGCCCCAGCTCCACGGTGAGCTGCACCGGGATGTCCAGGATCATGTTGATGTCGTTCGGCGCCGACGGCCCCGCGCCCGACGCGAAGTTCGTGAACGCCACCGGCGACACCTGCTCGGCCGCGTTCTGCACCTCGGAGGCGGTCTCGGGCTTGGTCTCGGCGAGTGCGGCGGCCCACTCGGCGGCCATCGCGTCCTCTTCGGACGGCGCTGCGTTGTCAGCTGACATTGTTTTCCCCCAACCAGCTCATCGACGAGCCGGTCAACAGTTGATCGATCTTCAAGGCGTACTTGCCGTTGGAGGTTCCGTAGTGGCAGTCGAACACCGGCACGCCCGACACCTTGGCCTGGATGCCGGCCTGCAGGTCGAGCTCGATGAAATCGCCGGGCTTGAACGACAGCAGTTGCTCCACGGTGGCCGGGGCCTGCGCGAGCTCGGCCACCAGCTCGACCTCGGCCGACTGGATCTGCTGCTTCAGCAGGTTGACCCAGCGCTTGTCCGGCTCGTTGCTGTCGCCCTGGATGGTCGAATACAGCACGTCGCGGATCGGCTCCAGCGTCGAGTACGGGATGCAGAAATGGATGGTGCCGGTGGTGTCGCCGATCTCCAGCGTGAAGCTGGTGGCCACGACGATCTCGCTCGGCGTCGCGATGTTGGCGAACTGCGGCTGCATCTCCGAGCGCTGGTATTCCAGCTCGAGCGGGTAGATGCCGTGCCAGGCCTTCTTGTATTCCTCGGTCACCACGTCGACCAGGCGCGTGATGATGCGCTGCTCGGTCGGCGAGAAATCGCGGCCCTCGATGCGGGTGTGGAACTTGCCCGCGCCGCCGAACAGCGAATCGATCACCGCGAACACCAGCGTCGGGTCGCACACCACCAGGCCGCTGCCGCGCAGCGGGCGCACCGAGACGATGTTGAAGTTGGTCGGCACCACGATCTCGCGCAGGAAGGCGCTGTACTTCTGCACCTTGATGCCGCCGATCGAGATCTCCGGGCTCTTGCGGATGAAGTTGAACAGCCCGATGCGGATGTTGCGCGCGAAGCGCTCGTTGATGATCTCCATCGTGGGCATGCGCCCACGGACGATCCGCTCCTGGCTGGCAATGTCGTAATTGCGGATGCTGCCGTGCTGGACCTCTTCCTCTTCCAGCTTCTGGCTTTCCCCGGTGATGCCCTGCAACAGCGCATCGACTTCGTCTTGCGAGAGGATCTGCTGGTTCATGGGGTGGGCCTGGTGGTGACGAGCGGATGCGGCGTCACTGGATGATGAAGGTGGAGTAGTGCACGTGCGTGACCGGGTTGTGCACCGCGGCCTTGCGCTTCTTCTTGCCCTTCTTGCCCTTGGACGCGTCGTCGTCCGCGTCGTCGGCGTCGACCTCGATGCCCAGCGGCAGCACCGCTTCGCGCATCACGTCCCTGGCGAGCTGGATCTTGCCGTCGCCGTCCAGCAGCTGCTGCGAGGTCTTGTGCGACATCACCATCAGGATGCCGCTGCGGATCGCCGGCATGTAGACCTTCAGCTGCTCGGCGAACTTCGGGTCGTCGACCTCGAGCGTGACGCCGATCTGCGCGAAGCGCTCGGCATCCTTGTCGGCCAGGTTGACGACGAACACCTCGAGCGGCACGAAGGTCGGGACCGTCTTGTGCTCGTCCTTGGCATGCTTCTCGGGCGCGGCGGCACCGGCGTCGTCGCCGTCTTCTTCCTCGGCGGCCGCGGCGGCCGCGGCGGCCTTCTTCTTCATCACCACGACGGCGCCGCCACCGCCCAGCACCAGCGCGAGCACGGCGGCCACGATGATGATCAGCTTCTTCTTGCCCTTCGGGGCTGCACCGGCAGGAGCGTCGGCGACGGCAGTGGACATGGACATTTCCCTCGTTGGAGCCCGTTCGGCAGCGCCACGACGGCGCCGCACTCACGGGTTGCAATGGGGAAATTATGGAAAACGGGCGGAAATCCTAAAGCGCGAAAAGCGGGGGAAAAGGAGGCCGTTCGGTCGTTCGTAGCCCGGATGGCAATCCGGGAACGCATGGCACGGCCGACCCGGATTGRCATCCGGGCTACGCGTAGAGATCGAGCCCACCGGCCGAGACGCGGGCGGTGCTGCGGCGCGGGGCGGCCGCTTCCGCCGCCTCGACGCCGCCGATGCTGCGCGAGCGCGAACCGCCCTCGCCGCGGCCCTGGCCGCCGTCCGGCGAGCCCTGGCGGGCCTGCTGCGAGACGCCGCCGCCGGTCAGCGTGAAGCCGGCATCGCGCAGCGCGGACGCCAGCTCCGGCAGCCCGCTCTCGATGAGCTGGCGGGTGCTGGCCATGTCGGCGCCGAAATCGACCTGCGCCTGGCTGCCGTCGATCGCGATCTGCACCGAGATCGGCCCCATCTCGGCCGGGTTCAGGTGCAATTCGGCCTGCTGCACGCCGTCGGCGGCCAGCACGCTGACCTGCACGCCCAGCGATTGCGTGAATTCCGGCGCATCCACCGGGGTCGGCAGGTGGACGACCGTCGGGGCTTCCGCCGGCGCGCTCGGCGCCGTGGCAGCCAGGCCAGCGGCCAGCAGCGCAGCGCTGGCCGGCGCGGCATCGGTGCGCGCGCCATCCGATGCGCCGTGCACCTGGGCCGCGACCTCGCGGAACGACGTGATTTTCTCGGCCGCCTCGGCCAGCAGCTTCGCCGCCGGTGCATCGGCCCCGGT
>NZ_JBFUGW010000357.1:0-5374 GCF_056402735.1 Rhizobacter sp. P3_C12 | reverse complement strand
CGGGGGTGGCGCGCGCCAGCGCGCTTCGTAGACTGACTCATCGGCTGTGTTTGACCACAACGAACGAAGTGAGTGACGGGAGTTTGCCGATGCACCCCCGAAGCCGAGCTTCTTCGTGGAGTCGGCGCCCCCSGGGCGCCGACCGCCCCGGCATGAGCCCCCAGCCCAGACCCCCAGCCGCCGCGATACGCCGCTGGATCGCAGGATTCCTGCTGGCAGTCGCACCACTGGCAGCACAAGCGGAAGACCTGCTGCAGATCTACCAGCAGGCCCGCCGCGCCGATCCGGTGCTGTCAGCGGCAGACGCTCAACGCGGCATCGCAAGAGAGGGCGTCGTGCAGGCCCGGGCACCGTTGCTTCCGCAGGCATCCGCCGGCCTTGCATTCGATCGCTCGCAGCCGACCGGCGACGCCGCAGAACGCAACAGCAACCGCACCGCCTCCGTCACGCTGAACCAGGTGCTGGTCGATGTGTCCCGCCTGTCGCAGCTGCATGTCGCGCAGTCGCAGGCCGAGGCGCAGGACGACCTGGTGCGCGCCGCCGAACAGGCCTTGTGCGCCCGCGTCGCCCGTGCCTATTTCGATGTGCTCACCGCCGACGACGCGGTGCGCCAGGTCGAGGCCAACGAGGATGCGTTCCGCCAGCAGGTCGAGCAGTCGGACCAGCGCTTTCGCAATGGGCTGTCGGCGCAGGTCGACGTGGAACAGGCGCGGGCCTATCACGCGGCTGCGCAGGCGGCCAGCATCGATGCTCGCCAGGCACGTGACGATGCGCGCGAGGCGCTCTCCGAGATCACCGGCCAGCCCGCGCCGGCATTGAACCGCCTGCAGGACGAGTTGCCGATGGCCTTGCCCGAGCCGGCCGATCCGCAGGCCTGGGTCGACGAGGCGCTGCTGCACAACCCCGGCTTGTCGGCGCAGCGCCATGTCGTCGATGCCGCCGGGCAGGGCATCGCCGCCGCCCGGGCCGGCCACCTGCCCACGCTCAGCGCCAACCTCGGCGTCGGCCGTGCCGCCGCCTGGCCGGTGCCGGCCAGCAACGCCGACGGCCGCAACGTCGCGAGCGTCGGCCTCGTGCTCAACGTGCCGCTGTTCGCCGGCGGCGCCACGCAATCACAACTGCGCCAGGCGCTGCACCAGCAGGATGCGGCGCGCGACGACTACGAGCTGCGCCGCCGCCGCGTCGCGCGCGAGACGCTCGAGCAGTACCGCGGCATCGCCGCCGGCATCGGCCGCATCGGCGCCACGCGCACCGCGGTCGATTCGGCCGGCCGCGCCCTCGCCTCCACCCGCATCGGCCACGAACTCGGCACCCAGACGATGACCGACCTGCTGCTCGCGATCCAGACCCAGGCCTCCGCGCAGGCCTCGTACTCGCAGGCGCGCCACCAGTTCGTGCTCGGCCGCCTGCTGCTGCTGCAATCGGCCGGCCGCATCGCCGAGGCCGACCTCGCCGCCGTCAACACCCTGCTGAAATAGGAGCGCCCCCACCATGTTCGGCTACCACCTCGACCTGGCGCTGCGCAGCTTCCGCCGCAGCCCCGCGCTGACCGCGCTGATGGTGCTCGCGATCGCGCTCGGCATCGGCGCCAGCATGACCACGCTGACGGTGTTCCACGTGCTCTCCGGCGACCCGATCCCCGGCAAGAGCGACCGGCTCTTCTATGTGCAGCTCGATGCCAACGAACGCGGCGCCGCGCCGCCCGGCGCCGAACCGCTGGAGCAGCTGACCCGCTTCGATGCCGAGGCCCTGCTGCGCGAACACCGCGGCGAACGCCAGGTGATGATGACCGGCGGCTCGGTCGCCGTGCAACCGGCGCAGGCCGACCGCCCCGCGTTCTTCGCGAGCGCCCGCTACACCACCGCCGACTTCTTCCCGATGTTCGAGACGCCGTGGCGCTACGGCCACGGCTGGGGTGCCGCCGACGACGCGGCCGGCGCGCGCGTCGCCGTCATCTCGCACGAGCTGAACCAGAAACTGTTCGACGGTGCCGACAGCACCGGCCGCATGCTGCGTGCCGGCGACCACGACCTGCGCATCGTCGGCGTGCTCGCGCCGTGGCGCCCGGTGCCGCACTACTACGACCTGTACGCCGGCCGCTTCGCGAAGACCGAGCAGGTGTTCACGCCGATCTCCACCGCGCTGCAGGCCCGGCTGCCGATCGCCGGCAGCCTGACCTGCTGGGGCAACCGCACCTCGCCCGATCCGCGCGCGCTGAACGCCCCTTGCGCCTGGCTGCAGTACTGGGTGCAGATGCCGTCGGCGGCCGACGCGCCGGCGCTGCGCCAGTACCTCACCGACTACTCCGAGCAGCAGCGCGCCGCCGGCCGCTTCGAGCGGCCGAGCAACGTGCGCCTGCGCAACGTCACCGAGCGCATGTCGTTCAAGCACGTCGTGCCCGGCGACGTGCACCTTCAGCTGTGGCTCGCGTTCGGCTTCCTGCTGGTGTGCCTGACCAACACCGTCGGGCTGCTGCTCGCCAAGTGCATGCGCCGCGCACCGGAGATCGCGGTGCGGCGCGCGCTCGGCGCTTCCCGGGGCGCGATCTTCGGGCAGTTCCTCGTCGAGGCCGGCAGCATCGGCATCGTCGGCGGCGTGCTCGGTCTCGGCCTCGCGCTGCTCGGGCTGTGGGGCGTGCGCCAGAACCCGGCCAGCTATGCGCAGCTGGCCTACCTCGATGCGCCGATGCTCGCGATCACGCTCGTGCTCGCACTGGTGGCCAGCCTCGCCGCCGGGCTGCTGCCGGCCTGGCGTGCCTGCCAGGTGACGCCGGCGCTGCAGCTCAAGTCGCAGTGAACAGCGGCCAGAACCCAAGGAGAACGCGATGATGGACTTCCGACCGATCCTGTCGACGCTGCGCCGCCACAAGACCGCTGCCGCGCTGATCGTGCTCGAGGTCGCGCTGAGCTGCGCGATCGTCAGCAACGCGCTGTTCCTGATCGGCCAGCGGCTGGAGCGCATGCAGGCGCCCACCGGCCTGGCCGAGGCCGAGCTGCTCCACATCCGCCTCAACGACATCGCGCGTCGCGACAACGCCGAGGCGCTGACCCGGCGCGACCTGGCGACCCTGCGCGCCCTGCCCGGCGTCAAGGCGGCCACCAGCGTCAACCACGTGCCGTTCGGCAACGGCTCGTCCGACAGCGGCGTCAGCCTCTCGTTCGAGCAGACGTCGCCGACCATCACCGCGGCGCTGTACCTCGTCGGCGAGAACGCGCTCGCGACGTTCGGCCTGAAGCTGGTCGAGGGCCGCGACTTCCTGCCCGAGGAGGTGCAGCCCGCCTCGGCCCTCGATGCCGAGGAGCCGAAGGTGCCGGCGGTGATCCTCGACCGCGGCACCGCGGCGCGCCTGTTCCCCGAGGGCAGCGCGATCGGCAAGTCTCTGTACGTGTTCGGCCCCTCGCCGATGCGCGTGGTCGGCGTGGTCGAGCGCATGTCGATCCCGCAGCCCAACGGCCCGCGCAGCGAGTTCCTGACGCTGCTGCCGGTGCAGCCCTCGTACAACGACGGCAACTACCTGGTGCGTGTCGTCGACGCGGCGCAGCGCGACCGCCTGCTGAAGGACGCGGTCGCCGCGCTGCAGGCGGTCGACAGCCGGCGCATCGTGATGGAGCGCGAGACCTTCGACGACATGCGCCACGAGTACTTCCGCCAGGACCGCTGGATGGCGGCGCTGCTGGTGGCGGTGTGCATCGCGCTGCTGGTGGTCACCGCGTTCGGCATCGTCGGCCTCGCGAGCTTCTGGGTGCAGCAGCGCACGCGGATGATCGGCGTGCGGCGCGCGCTCGGCGCCTCGCGGGTGCAGATCCTGCGCTACTTCCAGGCCGAGAACTTCCTGTTGACGACGATGGGCATCGCGATCGGCATGACGGCGGCCTACGGCATCAACCGGCTGCTGATGAGCCTGTACGAGCTGCCGCCGCTGCCGTGGGTGTGCCTGCCGATCGGCGCGGTCACGCTGTGGGCGCTGGGCCAGGTCGCGGTGCTCGGCCCGGCGCGGCGCGCGGCGGCGCTGCCGCCGGTGGTGGTGATGCGCGGGGCGTAGCCCGGATGACAATCCGGGTCGTCGGCCGCACCCGCTAAGCTTGCGACATGCGCCGCATCCTCATCATCGACGACAACCCTGCAGTCGGCCAGGCCCTCTCGCTGCTGCTCTCGCTGCACGACATCGTGGCCGAGGTCGCGCTGACGCCCGAAGCGGGCCTGGCCTCGCTCGACCGCCGCCCGGCCGACGTCGTGATCCAGGACATGAACTTCAGCGCCGACACCACCTCCGGCGCCGAGGGCGCGGCGCTGTTCCGCGCGATCCGCGAGCGCCAGCCCGACCTGCCGGTGATCCTGCTGACCGCCTGGACGCGGCTCGAGGCCGCCGTCGAGCTGGTGAAGGCCGGCGCCGCCGACTACCTCGCCAAGCCCTGGGACGACGCGAAGCTGCTCGCCACCGTCGAGAACCTGCTGGAACTGTCGGAGTCGACGCGCGAGGTGGCCCGCCTGCGCGACGAGCGCCGCCGCCGCCGCGTCGCGCTCGCGCAGAGCCACGACCTGACCGGCATCGTCTACGCCTCCGATGCGATGGAGCGCACGCTGGAGCTGGCCTGCCAGGTCGCGCGCTCCGACCTCCCGGTGCTGATCACCGGGCCGAACGGCAGCGGCAAGGAACGCATCGCCACCACCGTGCATGTCAACTCGGCGGTGCGCGACGGGGCATTCGTCGCGGTCAACTGCGGCGCGCTGCCGGCCGACCTGATCGAGACCGAGCTGTTCGGTTCCGACGCCGGCGCGTACACCAGCGCGATCAAGTCGCGCGAGGGCCGCTTCGAGGCGGCCGACAACGGCACGCTGTTCCTCGACGAGATCGGCACGCTGCCGCTGCCCGGCCAGGTGAAGCTGCTGCGGGTGCTGGAGAGCGGCCGCTTCGAGCGCGTCGGCTCCACGCGCACGCGCCACGTGCGGGTGCGCGTGATCAGCGCGACCAATGCCGACCTGAAGATGATGGTGCGGGATGGCCGCTTCCGCGAAGACCTGTACTACCGGCTCAACGTGATCGAGGTCGCGGTGCCGCCACTCGCGCAGCGCCGCGACGACGTGCTGCCGCTGGCCGAGCACTTCCTCGCCGGCCGCCCGGGGCTGGTCGATGCGGCGCGCGCGATGCTGCTCGGGCATGCGTGGCCGGGCAACGTGCGCGAACTCAAGAACGTGATCGAGCGCGCCGCGCTGCTGGCGCGCGGCGGGCCGATCACGCCCGAACTGCTGGGCCTGCCGGCGCCCGAGCTCACCGCGGCGCCGCGCAACCTCGGCGAACCGAGCCGCGACGCGGTGGTGGCGGCGCTGGCTCGGGCCGACGGCGTCGTCGCCCGCGCCGCCGCGGCACTCGGGC
>NZ_JBFUGW010000356.1:0-5388 GCF_056402735.1 Rhizobacter sp. P3_C12 | reverse complement strand
CCGCCGCGCGGCGGGCTGTCGGCCACCGTGCGCCGGCGGCTGGTCGAGTGGACCGAGGCGCGGCTCGGCGAGCCGCTGACGATCGGCGAGATGGCCGCCGTCGCCGCGCTCTCCGAGCATCATTTCGCGCGCATGTTCCGCACTTCGTTCGGCATCGCGCCGCACGCCTGGGTGCTGTGGCTGCGCATCGAGCGGGCCAAGCAGCTGCTGCGGCATTCGGATGCGCCGCTCGACGAGGTGGCGCGGCAATGCGGGCTGGCGAGCGCGAGCCACCTGGTGAACCGGTTCCGGGCGCGCACCGGCGTCACGCCGGGACAGTACAGGCAACTGCGCCGGCAACTGCCTCGGCAACTGGCCTAGAATCCACCCGCTTGTCGGGGTGCCGAGGATGCGAATCCAAGGCTGAGAGGGCTTCAGTGCCTAACCCGTTGAACCTGATCGGGGTCATCCCCGCGTAGGAAACAGCACTCGGCCACCGGTCCCATCTGCTCACCGCAGGGCACGGTCTCCCAGGCAGGCACACCACCTCTGGAGACCGCATGGCCAAGCAAGCATCCTCCGTCGACACCGACGAGCTCTCCCGCCGCATCACCCGCACGCCGTTCGCCGGCTCGCGCAAGATCTACCTCGACGGCAGCCGCCCCGACCTGCGGGTGCCGTTCCGCGAGATCGCGCTCTCCGACACGCTGGTGCAGCAGCCGCACGGTGAGCCGCTGCGCGAGCCGAACCCTCCGCTGCGCGTCTACGACCCGTCGGGCCCGTACACCGACCCGCAGGCCGCGATCGACATCACGCACGGCCTGCCGCCGCTGCGCCGCGCGTGGATCGCCGACCGCGCCGATTCCGAAGCCCTGCCGCACATCAGCAGCGCCTACGGCCGCACCCGGCTCGACGACCCGGCGCTGGCCGCGCTGCGCATGGCGAACCCGCCGCTGCCGCGCCGCGCGAAGGCCGGCGCCAACGTCTCGCAGATGCACTACGCGCGCCGCGGCATCGTCACGCCCGAGATGGAGTTCATCGCACTGCGCGAGAACCTCGTGAAGGCGCAGCTGCGCGAGCGCCTCGCGACCGAGCGCCTGCCGCAGCGCGGCCACCCGTTCGGCGCGGCGCTCGTGCACGACATCACGCCCGAGTTCGTGCGCAGCGAGGTGGCGCGCGGCCGCGCGGTGATCCCCTGCAACATCAACCACCCCGAGAGCGAGCCGATGGTGATCGGCCGCAACTTCCTCGTGAAGGTCAACGCCAACATCGGCAACTCGGCGGTGACCTCGGGCATCGAGGAAGAGGTGGACAAGCTGGTGTGGGCGATCCGCTGGGGCGCGGATACCGTGATGGACCTGTCGACCGGCGAGAACATCCACGAGACGCGCGAGTGGATCCTGCGCAACTCGCCGGTGCCCATCGGCACGGTGCCGATCTACCAGGCGCTCGAGAAGGTGAACGGCCGCGCCGAGGAGCTCACCTGGGAGCTGTTCCGCGACACGCTGATCGAGCAGGCCGAGCAGGGCGTCGACTACTTCACCATCCATGCCGGCGTGCGGCTCGCGCACGTGCCGCTCACCGCGAACCGGCTGACCGGCATCGTCTCGCGCGGCGGCTCGATCATGGCCAAGTGGTGCCTGTCGCACCACCGCGAGAGCTTCCTGTACGAACGCTTCGGCGAGATCTGCGAGATCATGAAGGCGTACGACGTCTGCTTCTCGCTCGGCGACGGCCTGCGTCCCGGCTCGATCGCCGATGCGAACGACGAGGCGCAGTTCGCCGAGCTGACCACGCTGGGCGAGCTGACGCAGGTGGCCTGGCAGCACGACGTGCAGGTGATGATCGAAGGCCCCGGCCACGTGCCGCTGCAGCTGGTGCAGGAGAACGTCGACAAGCAGCTGGCCGCCTGCGCCGAGGCGCCGTTCTACACGCTTGGGCCCCTGATCACCGACATCTCGCCCGGCTACGACCACATCGCGTCGGCGATGGGCGCGGCCAACATCGGCTGGTACGGCACCGCGATGCTGTGCTACGTGACGCCGAAGGAGCACCTGGGCCTGCCGAACCGCGACGACGTGAAGCAGGGCCTGATCGCCTACAAGATCGCCGCGCACGCGGCCGACCTGGCGAAGGGTTTTGCCGGTGCGCAGATGTGGGACAACGCGGTCTCGAAGGCGCGCTTCGAGTTCCGCTGGGAGGACCAGTTCCGCCTGGCGATCGACCCCGACACCGCGATGGCGTACCACGACGAGACGCTGCCGAAGGAGAACGCGAAGGTCGCGCACTTCTGCTCGATGTGCGGCCCGAAGTTCTGCTCGATGAAGATCAGCCAGGAGGTGCGGGCCTTCGCGCAGCGCGATGCGGCGGCGAAGCCGGTGATCGAGATCCGGCAGGCGCTGGACGGCAAGGCCGAGGAGTTCCGCGCGCACGGCGGCGAGCTCTACCTCTGAAAGGCGACTGAGATGGCCCACGACAGCGATGTGCTGATCGCCGGCGCGGGGCTGGCCGGCCGGCTGTGCGCGTGGCGCTATGCGCGCGCCGGGCGGCAGGTGCGGCTGTTCGATGCGGCGCGGCGCGACGACACGCGCTCGGCCAGTGCGGTGGCCGCGGCGATGCTATCGCCGCTGGCCGAGCTGGCAGTTGCTGATGCGCAGGTGCATGCGCTCGCGCAGCAGGCGATGGCGCTGTGGCCCGACTGGCTGCTCGCGCTGCAGGCCGACAGCGGGCGCCCGGTGTACTTCCGCCGCGCCGGCACGCTGGTGCTGGCGCATGCCGCGGATGGCGGCAGCCTCGACCACTTCGAGCGGGTGCTGCGGCACAAGCTGGCCCCCGCGGAGCAGCACGCGATCCACGTGCTCGACGCGGCCGGCATCGCGTCGCACGAGCCGGCACTCGCCGGCCGCTTCGACCGCGGCCTGCTGCTGGCCGGCGAGGGGCAGATCGCCAACGACGAACTGCTGGTCGCGCTGGCGCGCGCGCTGGACCGCTTTCGCGTGCACTGGCATCAGGACGAGCCGGTGCATCAGCTGCACGCCGACGGGCTGCGCACCGCGCAGGGCGAGTTCCGCGCGCCGCTGGTGATCGACACGCGCGGCCTCGGCGCACGCGCCGACTGGCCGGGGCTGCGCGGCGTGCGCGGCGAGATCCTCAGCGTCGAATGCGAAGGCATCGCGCTGCAGCGGCCGGTGCGGCTGATGCACCCGCGCTACCAGCTCTATGTGGCACCGCGGCCGAAGCAGCGCTTCGTCGTCGGCGCGACCGAACTCGAATCGGAAGACGCCGGCCCGCCCAGCCTGCGCTCGGTGCTGGAGCTGGGCAGCGCGCTGTACAGCCTGCACCCGGCCTTCGCCGAGGCGCGGGTGCTGCGCATCGACGCGGCGCTGCGCCCGGCGCTCGACGACCACTGCCCGCAACTGCGCCGGCACGACGGCGTCTGGCAGCTCAACGGGCTGTACCGCCACGGCTACCTGTGCGCACCGGCGCTGGTGGACCAACTGCTTCAGGAGACGACGTGATGACCGAGGTGTCGATGAATGGCCGCCTGCTGCGCACGCCCGCGGCGACGCTCGCCGAGCTGCTGCAGCAGCAGGGCTACGAACCGCAGGCCGCGATGGCGTGCGCGATCAACCGGCAGTTCGTGCCGCGTGCGGAGTGGCCGTCGCACGTACTGCAAGCCGGCGACCGCATCGACGTGATCGCACCGGTCACAGGAGGCTGAGATGACGTCATGGACCCTCGCCGGCACCCCGCTCGCCAGCCGCCTGCTGCTCGGCACCGCGCACTACCCGTCGCCGCAGGTGCTGGCCGAGGCGGTGCAGGCGAGCGGCACGCAGGTGCTGACCGTCGGCCTGCGCCGCCTGCAGCCGGAGCACGGCGGCGGCAACGCGTTCTGGCAGCGCGTGCGCGCGCTCGGCTGCCACGTGCTGCCGAACACCGCCGGCTGCCACGACGCGCAGGAGGCGATCACGCTCGCGCAGATGGCGCGCGAGCTGTTCGACACGCCGTGGATCAAGCTCGAGGTGATCGGCGACGACTACACGCTGCAGCCCGACCCGTTCGGCACGCTGGAGGCGGCGCGCGTGCTGGTGCGCGATGGCTTCCAGGTGCTCGCCTACACCACCGACGACCTGGTGCTCGCGCAGCGCCTGCACGCGGCCGGCTGTGCTGCGGTGATGCCGTGGGCCGCGCCGATCGGCACCGGGCGGGGGCCGCAGAACCCGTATGCGCTGCAGACGCTGCGCGCGCGGCTGCCCGATGCGGTGCTGATCGTCGATGCCGGGCTCGGCCGGCCGTCGCATGCGGCGCAGGTGATGGAGATGGGCTTCGATGCGGTGCTGCTGAACACCGCGGTCGCGCAGGCCGGCGACCCGGTGCGCATGGCGCGCGCGTTCGCGCAGGCGGTCGACGCCGGGCGGCTCGCGTTCGAGGCCACGCCGATGGGCGAGCGGCAGACGGCGCAGGCCTCGACACCGACGCTCGGCATGCCGTTCTGGCACCAGGCTTGATGGAGATCTCACCATGCGACCCTTGTTGACGATCGCCGGGCACGACCCGGTGCATGGCGCCGGCATCACCGCCGACCTCGCGACCTGGCAGGCGATGGGCCTGGCCGGCAGCAGTGTCGTGACGGCCTTGACGGTGCAGGACAGCCGCGGCCTGAGCGCCTTGCAACCGGCCCCGGCCACGCTGGTGCGCGACGCGTTGCAGGCGCTGCTGCGCGATGGCGAGCCGGGGGCCGTCAAGCTCGGCATGCTGGGCTCGCTGGAGGTGCTGCGCGAGGTGCACGAGTTCGTCGCGGCGCGACGCTGCCCCGTCGTGCTCGATCCGGTGCTCGGCGCGTCGAACGGCCGCAGCAGCCACGATGCGGACGAACGCGCCTGGCTCGACGCGCTGCGTGCACTCGCGCGCGAGGTCGACGTGATCACGCCGAACCTGCCCGAAGCGCAGCGGCTCGGCCTGCTCGACGGCCCGGCAGCCGTGGTGTTGAAAGGCGGGCACGCAGACGGTGACCGAAGCATCGACGAGGTGATCGCCGGCACGCGGCACGCATCGCTGTCGACACCGCGGCTGGCCGGCTCCGCGCATGGCAGCGGCTGCGTGTTCTCGGCCGCGCTGGCCGGCTCGCTCGCGCAGGGCTGGAGCGTGTTCGATGCCGCCTGCATCGCCAAACTGCGTGTGACGGCCGGTCTCGCGCAGGCGATCGAGGTCGGCCCGGGCCGCCCGAACACGAACGCGGCGGCACGGCCCGACAGCACCCACCTGCCCGACTTCCGCTGGGCCGATGACGCAGCCGCGCCGGCCGCGGCCTTCGCGCCGTTGAGCGGCCCGCTCGGCTTCTACGCGGTGCTGCCCGATGCCGACTGGGTCGAGCGCGCGCTCGCGATGGGGGTGCGCACGCTGCAGCTG
>NZ_JBFUGW010000355.1:0-5402 GCF_056402735.1 Rhizobacter sp. P3_C12 | reverse complement strand
GCCATGTACTCGTCCTTCGTCGGAATGCGCCCCAGCTTCGAGCAGATCGACGCCAGCTCAGCCGAGCCGAGGTAGACGTTGCTGTTCTTGCCCAGCCGGTTCGGGAAGTTGCGCGTGCTCGTCGAGAACACCGTCGCGCCTTCCTTCACCTGCGCCTGGTTGCCCATGCACAGGCTGCAGCCCGGCATCTCCATGCGCGCGCCCGCCGTGCCGAGCACGCCATAGTGGCCTTCCTCGGTCAGCTGGTGCGCATCCATCTTGGTCGGCGGCGCCACCCACAGCTTCACCGGGATGTCGCGCTTGCCCTCGAGCAGCTTGCTCGCCGCACGGAAATGGCCGATGTTCGTCATGCACGAACCGATGAACACCTCGTCGATCTTCGCGCCCGACACCTCGGCCAGCGTCTTCACGTCGTCCGGGTCGTTCGGGCACGCGACGATCGGCTCGTGCACGTCGGCCAGGTCGATCTCGATCACCGCCGCATAGTCGGCATCGGCATCGCCCTTCAGCAACTGCGGGTTCGCCAGCCACGCCTCTTGCGCAGCGATGCGGCGCTCCAGCGTGCGCGCGTCCGCATACCCCTGCGCGATCATCCACTTCATCAGCGTGATGTTGCTGTTGATGTACTCGATGATCGGTTCCTTGTTCAGGTGCACCGTGCAACCGGCCGCCGAACGCTCGGCCGACGCGTCGCTCAGCTCGAAGGCCTGCTCCACCTTCAGGTCGGGCAGCCCCTCGATCTCGAGGATGCGGCCCGAGAAGATGTTCTTCTTGCCCTTCTTCTCGACCGTCAGCAGCCCCTGCTTGATCGCGTACAGCGGGATCGCGTTGACCAGGTCGCGCAGCGTGACGCCCGGCTGCATCGTGCCCTTGAAGCGCACCAGCACGCTCTCCGGCATGTCCAGCGGCATCACGCCGGTGGCCGCCGCGAACGCGACCAGGCCCGAACCCGCCGGGAAGCTGATGCCGATCGGGAAACGGGTGTGGCTGTCGCCGCCGGTGCCCACGGTATCCGGCAGCAGGAAACGGTTCAGCCAGCTGTGGATCACGCCGTCACCCGGGCGCAGCGAGATGCCGCCTCGCGTGCTGATGAACTCCGGCAGCTCGTGGTGCATCTTCACGTCGACCGGCTTCGGATACGCGGCCGTGTGGCAGAAGCTCTGCATCACCAGGTCGGCGCTGAAGCCCAGGCAGGCCAGGTCCTTCAGCTCGTCGCGCGTCATCGGGCCGGTCGTGTCCTGCGAGCCGACGCTGGTCATGCGCGGTTCGCAGTAGGTGCCCGGGCGCACGCCCTGCTGCTGGCCGTTGACCACCGGCAGGCCGCAGGCCTTGCCCACCATCTTCTGCGCCAGCGAGTAACCCTTCTTCGTGTCGACCGGGCTCTGCGGCAGGCGGAACAGCGTCGACGGGGCCAGGCCCAGCGCCTCGCGCGCCTTGGTGGTCAGGCCGCGACCGATGATCAGCGGAATGCGGCCGCCGGCACGCACCTCGTCGAACAGCACGTCGCTCTTGAGCTTGAACTCGGCGATCACCTGGCCGTTCTTCAGCGCCTTGCCGTCATAGGGGCGCAGCTCGACCACGTCGCCCATCGACATCTGGCTCACGTCCAGCTCGATCGGCAGCGCGCCGGCGTCTTCCATCGTGTTGTAGAAGATCGGGGCGATCTTGTTGCCCAGGCACACGCCGCCGAAGCGCTTGTTCGGCACGTAGGGAATGTCTTCGCCGGTGAACCACAGCACCGAGTTGGTGGCCGACTTGCGGCTCGAGCCGGTGCCGACCACGTCGCCCACATACGCCACCAGGTTGCCCTGGGCGCGCAGGTCCTCGATGAACTTGATCGGGCCGCGCTTGCCGTCTTCTTCCGGCGTGATGCCGGGGCGTGCATTCTTCAGCATCGCCAGCGCGTGCAACGGGATGTCCGGGCGGCTCCACGCGTCGGGCGCGGGCGACAGGTCGTCGGTGTTGGTCTCGCCGGTCACCTTGAAGATGCCGACGGTGATGCTGGTCGGCACTTCCGGCCGCGAGGTGAACCACTCGCCGTCGGCCCAGCTCTGCAGCACGGCGCGGGCGTGGTCGTTGCCCTTGTCGGCCTTGGCCTTCACGTCGTGGAACTGGTCGAAGATCTGCAGCGTGCCCTTCAGGCCCTTGGCGGCCACGGCACCCAGCGCGGGGTCGTCGAGCAGGTCGATCAGCGGGCTGATGTTGAAACCGCCGAGCATCGTGCCCAGCAATTCGGTCGCCAGTTCGCGCGAAATCAGCGAATTCGTCTCGGTGCCATGCGCCACGGCCGCCAGGTACGAGGCCTTCACCTTGGCCGCATCGTCCACGCCCGCGGGCACGCGKTGCGTCAGCAGGTAGACCAGGTTGGCACCTTCACCGGCCGGCGGCGCCTTCAGCAGCTCGATCAGTTCGGCGGTCTGCGCGGCCGACAGCGGCAGCGGCGGAATGCCGAGGGCAGCGCGTTCGGCGACATGTTGGCGATAGGCTTGAAGCATGCGGTTCTCCGGGGGCAATGACGGTCAGGAAAAGGAAAGCCCTGCAGCCGCATTGCGCGGATCTGCCAGGCGCCGGCCACCGGTCGTCGTCGCGACCCGGGGCACAAGGAACGAAAAACGGGGGCAGCGGCGCTGGCTCGATCTCCGGAGACCGTCGGCGATTACTTGCCGGCGGCCGCCGCGGCAGCGCGTTGCTTCTCGTGGACGCAGCCGTCGACCAGGCGCTGGCCGGCCTTGGTGTCCATCAGCATCGACTTGTTGGCGATCTGCAGCAGCAGCGCCACGCCCTTGACGTCTTCCAGGCGCAGCGCACCCGTCGACGACGACACCGGCTTCATCGTGAACAGCTTCTTCCCGAAGGCCACGTCGACGTAGCCGGGGAATTTCGGGTTCATCGAGACGTCGATCTTCTGGTTGAACTCGCAATCGTACGGGCCGAACAGCGTGCGCTCGGCGGCGTCGAGCTGGGCCTGGTCGGCTTGCGGCAGCGTGGCCTCGGCCTTCTTCGGCGGCGCCTTCTTCGCCGGGGCGGCGGCCGCGGGCTTCGCAGCCGGCTTTGCCGGGGTCGCGGGATCGGCAGCCATCGCGGCAGCCGAGGTCAGGCCAACGGCCAGTGCGAAGGCATTGGCAAGAAAGAGGTTGCGGGACATCGTGTCGCTCCAACATGTTGTGAGAAGGAGCGATTGTGGAGGTGGGTGGTGGCACACATCGTGGGCCAACCCGCCTCTTTGAAACAATTTGATGGCTTGTTGCGCACTTGCCGCGCAGTCGCGTGGAAAACGTCACGGCCCCTCCGCGAAGAAGGCCTGCCGCACTTCGATCGGCAACGGCTGCCCGGTGCGGGCGGCGCGCTCCAGCACATGCCAGTAGTAGCGGTAGCTCGCCCGGTCGTGCAGCGTGTCGCGGTGGCTGGTCGGCGCCCAGCGGGCCGCCTGGGCGGCCATCAGGATCTCGGTCGCGAGGTCGGTCTCGGCGGCGGTCGGCGCGAACGCGTCGACGATGGTGCGGACCTGGTCGGGGTGGATGCTCCACATGCGCAGGTAGCCGAGCTGGCGCGCGGCCTTCGTCGCAGCGGTTTGCAGCAGATCGAGCTTGCGGAACTCGGTGACCACGCAGTGCGACGGCACCTTGCCGTGGCCGTGGCAGGCGGCCGAGATCTCCAGCTTGGCGCGCAGCACCAGCGGGTGCTCGAACTGGCCGGTGGCGCTCATCGCCTGGTGGCCGATCGCGCCGCGGTGCGCCGAGACGAAATCCATCAGCCCGAACGACAGCGACTCGATGCGCGGGTGCGCGGCGATCGCGTCGACCTCGCGCAGCGCGCCGTGCGTCTCGACCAGCGCGTGGATCGGGATCTGGCGCTCGAGGCCGTGGCGCACGCCGGCGGCGTCGATCGACGAGATCGCGGCCTGCAGCTGCGCGAGGCTCTCGACCTTGGGCACCATCAGGTACGCCAGCCGGCTGCCGGCCTGCTGGACGAGCGTGTCGACATCGGCGTCGAACGCGGCCTCGTCCGGCGCGTGCACGCGGGCGCCGACGCGGCCATGGCGGTTGGCGGCCGACATCACGAACGACGCGACCATCTGCGCATGCTCGGCCTCGCCGCCGACCGGGGCGCCGTCCTCGCAATCGAGCGTGATGTCGAACACCGGCCCGAGCTCGCCCTGCAGCGCGAGGCTCTTGTGCATGCGCGCCTCGACGCCGGCGTAGTGGTCGCAGACGGGCAGGGCGGGCAGCACCTCGCCGGCGCCGAACAGGATCTCGCGCGGGTGCTGGGTCGGGTGTTGGGTCATCAGGCGGCCTTGGTTGCGACGATGAACAGCCGCGGAAACGCCAGCAGCAGCCGGCCGTCGGCATGCGCCGGGTAGGCCTCGGCGATGCGGCGGGTGTAGGCCTCGAGGAACGAGGCGCGCAGGGCGGGCGACAGCGGGTCGATGAACGGCTTCAGCCCGGTGGCGCGCACCCATTCGACGATCGCGGCGGCATCATTCATCGGGTGCTGGTAGGCGGTGCGCCACACCTGCACGCGCGCAGCCAGCGGCGCCAGCAGGTCGTAGTAGCCGCCGACGCCGAGCATCGGCGTGCGCTTGCGGTCGGCATCGCCAATCGGCTCGGCCCACGGCGCGAGCGCGGCGGTCTCGCGCATCAGCCGGTGGGTGGGCTCGTCGCGGTTGTCGGGCATCTGGATCGCGAGCGTGCCGCCCGGCGCCAGCTCGGCGAACAGCCGCGGCAGCAGCGCCGCGTGGTCGGGCACCCATTGCAGCGAGGCGTTCGCGTAGATCAGTGCTGAGGGCGATGCAGCTCGCCAGGTGGAAATGTCGCTGAGCTCGAAGCGGCAGCCCGGCAGCCGCTCGCGGGCGCTGGCGAGCATCGCCTCGGAGGTGTCGGTGCCGACGACCTGCGCACCAGGAAATCGCTGGACCAGCAGCTCGGTCGAGTTGCCCGGCCCGCAGCCGAGATCGAACACCGGGCCGGACGGGATGGCATCCACCTGCGCCAGCAGATCGCGCGCCGGGCGCGTGCGCTCGTCCTCGAATTGCTTGTACAGGGCGGGATTCCAGTCGCTCATCGCTTGCTCCGTAGCGGTCGAGCCGAAAAAAAGGCCGGATGCAGTCCGGCCTTCTCTCGGGCCCGCAGCCGTGCTCACAGAAGGTGCTTGACGCCTTCTTGTTCCTCTTGGAGTTCCTTCAGCGTCAGGTTGATGCGCTCTTGCGAGAACGCATCGATCGCCAGGCCCTCGACCAGCTTGTATTCACCGCCGGCGGTGGTGACCGGAAAGCCGAACATCGTGTCCTTCGGGATGCCGTACTGGCCATCGGAGGCGATGCCCATCGTGACCCACTTGCCGTTGCTGCCCAGCGCCCAGTCGCGCATGTGGTCGATCGCGGCGTTGGCGGCCCTGGCCGCCGA
>NZ_JBFUGW010000354.1:0-5404 GCF_056402735.1 Rhizobacter sp. P3_C12 | reverse complement strand
CAGCTGCTGCAGCGGCAGCCGCCTTCGCGGCTTCCTCGGCAGCGGCCTTCGCGGCGGCTTCGGCGGCTTCACGTGCGCGGGCCTCGGCGGCCTCGCGTTCGCGGGCTTCCTGTTCCTCGCGCTGGCGGCGCTTCTCGGCCAGCTCTTCTTCCTGGCGGCGCAGCAGCTCGGCCTGGGCCTGGGCCTCGACCTCGCGGCGCTGCAGTTCGGCGTCGTCGACGACCGGCGCTGCCGGCTCCTCGGACGGCGCCGATTCGTCGCGCTTGACGAAGGTGCGCTTCTTGCGCACCTCGACCTGGATCGTGCGCGCCTTGCCGCTCGAATCGGCCTGCTTGATCTCGCTGGTCGACTTGCGGGTCAGCGTGATCTTCTTGCGCTCGCCCCCGCCCGTGCCATGGGCCGTGCGGAGGTAATCAAGCAGTCGCTCCTTGTCGGACTCGGTCAGCGCGTCGTCGCTCGACGCCTTGACGACGCCGGCCGACTGGAGCTGCTCGAGCAGCGCGGCTGCCGGGCGATTGAGCTCGGCAGCCAACTGGGCGACGGTGGTCACAGCCATTGTGAATATCCTTGCTTGGTACTTGCAGTGCGGCGTTCGATCGGGCGTTGGGGCATCAGGTCGTTCAATGTCAGGTCGTGAACCAATGTTCGCGTGCCTTCATGATCAGTTCCTTGGCCTTGTCTTCGTCGATGCCGGCAATTTCGGTCAGTTCGTCGACCGCGAGGTCGGCGAGGTCGTCGCGCGTGTTGATCCCGCTTTCGGTCAGCTTCGGGATCAGGGCCGCATCCAGCCCCTCGAGATCGCGCAGGTTCTGCGACACGTCTTCCATTTTCTCTTCGCGGGCGATCTCCATCGTCAGCAAAGCGTCTTTGGCCCGCGTGCGCAGCTCGTTGACGGTGTCTTCGTCGAAGCCCTCGATCTCGAGCATTTCCTGCATCGGGACGTAGGCCACTTCTTCCAGGCTGCTGAAGCCTTCGGCGATCAGGATGTCGGCCACTTCGGCGTCGACGTCGAGCTTGTCGACGAACAGCTTGCGAACGCTGTCGGACTCCTCGTTCTGCTTCGCCTGCGATTCCTCGGCCGTCATGATGTTGATGCGCCAGCCGGTCATCTCGGAGGCCAGGCGCACGTTCTGGCCGCCGCGGCCGATCGCGATCGCGAGGTTCTCCTCGTCGACGACGACGTCCATCGCGTGGCGTTCTTCATCGACGACGATCGACTGCACGTTGGCAGGCGCCAGCGCGCCGATCACGAACTGCGCCGGGTCCTCGGACCACAGCACGATGTCGACGCGTTCGCCGGCGAGTTCATTGGTGACCGCATTGACGCGCGAACCGCGCACGCCGACGCAGGTGCCGATCGGGTCGACCCGCTTGTCGTGCGAGATCACGGCGATCTTGGCGCGCGAACCGGGGTCGCGGGCGCAGGACTTGATCTCCAGCAGGCCCTGCTCGATCTCGGGCACTTCCTGGGCGAACAGCTCGATCATGAAACCGGGCGCGCTGCGCGACAGCACGATCTGCGGACCGCGCAGCGTGGCGTCGACCTCGGCGATGAAGGCGCGCACGCGGTCGCCGGAACGCAGGTTCTCCTTCGGGATCATCTCGCTGCGCTTCAGTCGCCCTTCGACCCGGCCGGATTCGACGATCACGTCGCCCTTGTCGAGGCGCTTGACGGTGCCGACGAAGATCTTCTCGCCGCGCGACAGGAAATCATTGAGCAGCTGCTCGCGCTCGGCGTCGCGGATCTTCTGCAGGATGACCTGCTTGGCCGCCTGGGCGCCGATGCGGCCGATCGACACGGATTCGACCGGCTCCTCGATGTAGTCGTCGACCTCGATGTCGTCGATCTGCTCGAGCGCCTCGAACAGCAGGATCTCGGAATCGGGCAACTGCAGGCCGGCCTCGTTGGGCACCACGTGCCAGCGGCGGAAGGTCTCGTATTCGCCGCTGTCGCGGTCGACGGTGACGCGCATGTCGACCTCGCCGCCGTGCAGCTTCTTGCTGGCAGAGGCCAGTGCAGCCTCGACCGCGCCGAACACGACTTCGCGATCCACGCTCTTCTCGCGCGAGATGGCATCGACCAGCATCAAGAGTTCACGATTCATTATTACGATCTCCGTCAACATCTTCGGCCTGGACGTCGGCTCCGTCAGGCACAGCAGCCGGCTGCGCAAAGCGCCGGCCCTTGAAATCGAGGACAGGCACCAGATGGGCCTCCCGCACTTCCTCGAACGAAAAATCCAGGGCCTGGTCGACCTTGCCGTCGTTGAACACCAGGCGCCACTGCTCTCCCAGGGCCTCCAGCACGCCACGGAATTTCTTGCGGCCCTGGAACGGCACCTTCAGCGTCAGCTCGATTTCCGAGCCGGCGAAGCGCTGGTAATCGGCAGGCTTGTTCAGCGGCCGGTCCAGCCCCGGCGACGACACTTCCAGGCGCTCGTAGGCGCAACCCTCGACCTCCAGCACGTGCTGCAGCTGGCGGGTCACTTTCTCGCAATCCTCGACGACGATGAACTCGCCATTCGGATCATTCTGCAGGCGGTCGATGAAGACACGCAGCAAACCCTTGGGGCTGCGCTCGCAACTCACGAGGTCGTAACCCAGCCCGGTCACGGTGCGTTCAACAACGGCTTGCCAATTCATCCAGCGAGTGTCTTCAGAGGTTATGAAAATGTGAAGAAGCAAAAAAAATGGGCTGGAAGAATCCGCCCATGCAGTTTTCTTGCGAAAGACGCATTGTATCCCGGTGGAGGACTACCCGGCAAGGGTTGTGAGTGTCAAGCGCGAGTGCGTGCCAGAATGAGCACCCCCTTTTGATGACACCAGACTGGAGACTCCATGGGATTCCTGGCCGGCAAGCGCTTCCTGATCACCGGCGTTCTGTCCAACCGCTCGATCGCCTACGGCATTGCACGCGCCTGCCGGCGCGAAGGTGCCGAACTGGCCTTCAGCTACGTCGGCGAACGCTTCCGGGACCGCGTGGCCGAGTTCGCCGCCGAATTCGACTCCACGCTGTTGTTCGATTGCGATGTCGCGAGCGACGAGCAGATCGACGCGATGTTCAACCAGCTCGGCGAAACCTGGCCGCAATTCGACGGCTTCGTCCATTCGATCGGTTTCGCCCCGCGCGAGGCGATTGCCGGCGAATTCCTCGACGGCCTGTCGCGCGAATCCTTCCGCATCGCCCACGATATCTCCAGCTACAGCTTCCCGGCGATGGCCAAGGCAGCCGCCTCGCGCCTGTCGCCGAAGGCCGCCCTGCTCACCCTGAGCTATCTGGGGGCGGTTCGCAGCGTTCCCAACTACAACACGATGGGCCTGGCCAAGGCATCGCTCGAGGCCTCGGTGCGCTACCTGGCGTCCGGCCTCGGCCCGAAGGGCGTGCGGGTCAACGGCATCTCGGCCGGTCCGATCAAGACGCTGGCGGCCTCGGGCATCAAGGGCTTCGGCAGGATCCTCGACGTGGTCGAGCAGAACGCGCCGCTGCGCCGCAACGTGACGATCGACGACGTGGGCAACGTCGCGGCCTTCCTGCTGTCCGACCTGGCGGCCGGCGTCACGTCGGAAATCACCTATGTCGACGCCGGCTTCAGCCACGCGATGGGGGGCATCGCGAAAGAAGCCTGAGCCTACAGATCGTCCAGCGCCCGCAAGGCCCCGAGCAGGGCCGGCGAGGTGCTGGCCTGCACGACGAAGGTCGGCATCGCCTGCAGGTAGTCGCGGAACCGCCCCTTCGCGACGAAGCGCTCGCGGAAGGTCGACCGGTCGATCCGGTCGCCCAGGCGCGGCACGATGCCGCCGCCGATGTACATCCCGCCGCGCGTGCCCAGCGACAGCGCCAGGTTGCCGGCCACGCTGCCCAGCAGCGCGAAGAACATGTCCAGCGCCTCGACGCAGTGCGCATCGCTCGCGGCCACCGCACGCTCGCTGACCTCGGCCGCGCTCAGCGGCTGCGCGTTCGCGCGGTCGACCTGGCACAGCGCTTCATAGAGGCTCACCAACCCCGGCCCCGACAACGCCCGCTCGGCCGACGCATGGCCGTAGCGCTGACGCAACGCCGCGATCACCGCGTCCTCGCGCGGCGTCGCGCCGCCGAGCGACACATGGCCGCCCTCGCCGTTCAGCGGCACCACCCGGTCGCTGCCCGGCACCCGCAGCAGGCCTGACACACCGAGCCCGGTGCCGGCACCGATCAGGCCGACCGGCGCCCCCTCGACCACCGCCCCGCCGCCCACCTGCCGCAACTCGGCAGGCTTCAGCGACGGCAGCGACAGCGCGAGCGCCGTGAAGTCGTTGATCAGCAGCAAGCGCTCGAGCCCCAGCTGCTGGCGCACCGCCTCGATCGAGAACGACCAGTGGTGGTTGGTCATCTGCACCTGGTCGCCGACGATCGGGTTGGCGATGCCGATCGCGCACCAGCGCGGTCGCACCGTCGGCGAATGCGCTTGCAGGTAGTGCGCCATCGCGTCCTGCAGCGTCGGGTGATCGGCGGCCGGCAGCGTGTCGATGGACGTCAGCTCGGCGCCCGGCGCCAGCTGCAGCGCGAAGCGCGCGTTCGTCCCACCGACATCGCCCACCCACCGCGGAAATGAATCTGCCTGCATGTCAACGTTCTCTCGTTCGAGTCACCGCAGGCAAACCCTGTGGCAACGATCCCCGCCGCAGCGCGACCATCCGCACGCGACCTCCCCGGCGCCGTAGCGCCCCCCCTCGGCCATGCGGCCCGGCGTGCAATGCACCCGAACCGCGCCCGCCTTTGTAGCCAAACTACTTTTCATGATAGCCAAGCCGGCCGGAAAGTATCGACGGCCGGGCATTCGGGACTTCCCTGATAGGTGTGGTTATTGTGAGAAACGACGGGAAAACCCGCGTTTACCGGCTGTAGTCGGATTACTAGAGTCAACCTTGACAAAACATTACAGCCAGTGATGTAGCCGTGCTACTCGCTGGACACAAGGAAGACAACGCAAGTTTCCAGCCATTCAGGGCGAACTGCGAACCGCTCGCCGCCCACTCCGTTTCCCCCAACCGCTGCAGCAATGGGTCCCCCCAGACCGAGCGCTCGGCACATTTCAAAGCAAAACCTCTGAGGAGTCAGTAGATGAAGAGTCAGTTCAAGCTCGCGACCATTGCCGCCGCGATGGGTCTGTTGGGCGCCACCTCTGCACAAGCCGTCGATTGGGGCGGCTACTTCCGCACCGGCCCGGGCGCGGCGAAGAAGGACGATGCCCGTGCGTGCTACGGCCTGAGCGGCGCGGGCATGAAGTACCGGCTCGGCAACGAGTGCGACTTCTACGGCGAGTTCCTGCTGAGCCAGGGTTTCAAGTCGGACGGCGTGGAATACAAGGCCGCGCTGATGACGAACCTGTACAACGGTGACTCGAGCGACACCGGTGCGGCGTCG
>NZ_JBFUGW010000353.1:0-5469 GCF_056402735.1 Rhizobacter sp. P3_C12 | reverse complement strand
GCCCGCGTGCGCAGCACGCTTCGTGAACTGACTGTCGYCSACTGTTTGACCACARCGAACGAAGTGAGYGGMGGGAGTTTSGRCGACGGGCCATGAAACCAGCCAGCGGAGGGCAGTCTTCGCCCCCAGGGGCGAAGACCGCACCGACCGGCGAGCCCCAGCCTCCCCACCCGCGCCTTTGCAAGCGCAGAAGCAAAAAGGCCCTGCAGTTTGCGCTACAGGGCCTTTCGAAAGCAGCCTCAGTCGAGGCTGCCAACTTACTCTTGCGGGCGACGGCGGCGCGACACGAACACGATCGCGCCCAGGCCGGCCAGCAGCATCGCGTACGTCGCCGGCTCCGGAACGGCCGTGACGGTGATGTTCTGCAGCGCCAGGCTGAACTTCTGCGGGTACACGCCCAGCAGCGCGAAGATCAGGAAGCTGTCGCCACCCGCCTTCGTCACGAACGAGTACGTGTTCCAGCCGGTCGTCTTCGTCGAGTCGGACAACTGGTCGAACGTGCCCGGGCCCTTCTGGCTGTCGAACAGGAAGGCGAAGTCGAGCGTGCGGTCCAGCGGACCACCCTTCGACTGCGCTTCATATTCGAAGCTCACGTTGTACATCCCCGGCGCGAGGTTGTCGAAAACCTCGTAGCAGAAGCTCTGACCCAGCTTGCTCTTCAGCGGATCGTCGCAGCTCTCGCTGCTGGCGAACGCCGACCCGGTCGCGAAGGTCATCGCGGTCAAGGCCAGTGAAACTAGAAACTTCTTCATGGATACCTCCTGGTGATTAGGTGCTTTCCCGTATGCAAGACACACGCCACTTTCAGATCCCATCCCCAGTTCAAGGGGGGTCGATCGGGGCGCACGGGGCATGAGGCAGCCGGCATGCCCACCCGGCTTCACTTCGAACTGCTCTTTGCCCCTCAAAAGCAGCCGAATTTGCAGCAGCAACTACCTTTCGGCAGCCCAAGCTTGCCGATTTCCGCCCTGTATCGCTTCGTTACTGCTTGCAAGTAGCTGCAAACAGCCTTCAAGTCGACACATCAGCATGGTCCATGCCTGGGCGAATTTCCCTGGCGTGGTGCAACGCAGCATGAATTCAGGGCGCCGCACGCGTCACGCCATCCGACAAGGCGCCGGACTCAGCGCAGGCTGACCTGCCCGGAGCAACTTCCGGTGGTGGCGCTGTAGGGGTAGGTGATCGTCAGGTTGTCGCCGACGATCTGACGGCGTTCGTGGCCGATGTTGCAGGCGAACTGCAGGCTGCGCAGCGGCTGCCACGCGATGCCGAGCCCGTAGGTCGTGGTGTTGTCCTCGCCCTCGGTCGGCGCGGTCACGCCGTTGGCGATGAAGGCGTTGTCCAGCTTGCGCCGCGTGTAGCCGCCCTGCGCGGTGAGCTGGATCTTCGCGGTCGCATCCCAGCGCGCCTTCAATTGCAGGCCGTGGCTGACCCGCGTGTCGCTCGAATCGATCTCGTTGAGCGCGGTGCCGAAGGTGCTGCTGCCCACGCTGCTGTCGCGCGAGAGCTGCGTGTCGAAGTTCAGCTTGCCGGTGGCCTGCCAGTTCCAGCCGAGCGCGCCGGTCCAGGTGTTCGTGTCGCGCTGCGCTTGCACCGAATGGTTCTCGCGCGTCACGCTGACACGCGCGTTCAGCGTGCTCAGGCCGTTCGGCTTCGCGAGCAGGCTGAGGTCGACGTCGTTGCGGCGGAACACGTCCGGCTCGACGCCGAAGTTCGGGAAACGCCCCTCGGTGTGCCGGCCGCCGAGCCGCACGCTGAGCGCGTCGGAATCGGCCCAGCGCACGCCGGCGTTCACCGTCTGCTGGCGCACGTCGCGGTTGCTGAACTCCTCGGCCGAGTAGCGGCTCTGGTTGCCGGCCCAGCCGCCCTCCAGCGTCCACGCGGTGACGACGCCGACCCGCACCTGCAGCCCGGCGCCCGTCGTGCGCAGCTGGTTCTTGCCGGTGTAGCGGTTCTGGCTGTCGAGGTCGTAGCGGTACAGGCTGCTGCGCTGCTCGGCCGTCAGCTCGCCCGACACGCGCTCGACGGTCGACCAGTCGAGCCGCGCCGACAGCCGGTGGTCGGTGTTGTTCAGCTGCGTGTTGTTCTTGTAGCGGTTGATGTTGGCTTCGAGCCCGGCCGTGAAACGCTGCCGGCCGAACGGCTGGTCRATCGCGGCGCGCAGCCCGGTCGACGACACCGCATCGCGCGCCGCCGGCTCGCCATCGGGCGCGCGGAACAGGTTGTTGTCGGCCGAGATGGCCTGGCTGATGCCGAACACGTACGGATCGGATTCGTCACCGGCCTGGGCAGCGCCGGCGAAGCCGGTCAGGACGAGGACAGCAACGGAAGAACGACTGCGCATAGGTTCACCGGACGAAAGTGGAAACGGATGGCCCGCATCGCATCAATAGGCGTTGCGGTCGAAGAGCACCAGCCGCACGGTGCGCACGATGATCATCAGGTCCAGCCCGATCGACCAGTTGCGCAGGTACTCCAGGTCGTACTCGACGCGCGCGGCCATCTTGTCCAGCGTGTCGGTCTCGCCGCGAAAGCCGTTCACCTGCGCCCAGCCGGTGATGCCCGGGCGCACCTTGTGCCGCACCATGTAGGCCTGGATCATCTTGCGGTACTGCTCGTTGTGCGCCACCGCATGCGGGCGCGGCCCGACGATGCTCATGCGCCCCTGCAGCACGTTGATCAGCTGCGGCAGCTCGTCGAGCGAGGTCTTGCGGATGAACGCGCCGAACGGCGTGATGCGCGCATCGCCGCGCGTGGCCTGCTTCACCACCGCGCCGTTGTCCTGCGTCGTCATCGAGCGGAACTTGTAGACCTCGATCTCCTCGCCATCCAGCCCGTTGCGCTTCTGGCGGAAGATCACCGGCCCGGGCGAACTCAGCTTCACGCCGATCGCGAGCGCCGCCATCACCGGCGAGATCAGCAGCAGGATCAGCGACGCCAGCACGATGTCGCTGAAGCGCTTGACGAGGTCGTTGGTGCCGGTGAATGGCGACTCCAGCAGGCTCACCACCGGCAGGCCGGCCATGTCCTGCAGGCGCCCCTGGATCACGCTGACGCCGAACACGTCGGGCGCGTAGTACACCGAGGCGGTCGTGTCCTGCAGCGAGGCCAGCAGGTTCACGATGCGCGGCTGCGAGGTCAGCGGCAGCGTGATGTAGACATCGCGCACGCCGTGGCGGCGCACCCACTCGGCCAGGTCCTCGAAGCGGCCCTTCACATGCTCGCGCGCATCGGGGTGCAGGCGATCCGGCGAACGGTCCTCGAAGAAGCCGACGAAGTCCTGCCCGAACGAGCGGCGCGCCTTCAGCGACTCCAGCACCTTGGCCCCGAGCGGCCCGGCCCCCACCACCACCGCGCTGCGGCGGTACTCCGGCCGCAATGCCAGGCGCCGCAGCACCTCCTTGCCGCCGCGCACCGCGATCCATTGCACGACCGGCGTCAGCCCGGCCCACCACGCCAGCACCCGCCACTCGAAGAACTTCAGGCTGTCGGTCGCATAGCCGCACAGCACCAGGATGCCCAGCAGCGCGATCCACGCGCTGAGGATGTCGATCGCCGCATTGAGGCTGCGGTCCTTGAAGCGGTTCACGCCGGGGAAGCTCAGCACCAGCACGAGCATGCACAGCGTCAGCGCCGGCCGTTCGACCGGCTCGTTGAAGAAGCTGCTGACGGCGAGATAGCACAGCACCGTCAGCAACGGCTCCATCACCGCGGCGATGAAGGACGTCACCGAGGGCGGTGCACCGAGGAACAACTGCCTATGGCTGCGTTCTTCGAACATGGGAGAAGGAGTCCGTTGAGAATTTCACGAACCCCTCACGCACGAGGCGTGCCAACAGGCCCTCGCGCTGTAACTGAATTTCTCTTGCGGCGCCAGAGGGTGAACACGGGCACCCTTCCTGTCAGAAAGCCCGGCTCATGTCACTGTTGGACACAGGCGATCGGTAGATTCGACAGGCTTTTATCCGACACAGGTCCGGTTCTTACCGGTTCGCTTGGCCTCGTAGAGCGCTTCGTCGGCGCGCTCGAGCGCAGCCTCGATCGCCTCGCCCTGCCGGTACAGCGTGACGCCGGCCGAGAAGGTGACGAAGACCTGGCGCTGCTCGTGCATGAAGAGCCCGCCGGACAGCGAGCGCTGCAGGCGCGTCAGGATCTGCTCGCCCTCCTGCACGGGGGTGTCGGGCAGCAGCACGACGAACTCCTCGCCGCCGTAGCGCGCCACCAGGTCGGTCGGGCGCAGCGCCTTGCTGACCACCTCGGCCAGCGACTTCAGCGCGGTGTCGCCGGCCGCATGGCCCAGCTCGTCGTTCAGGCGCTTGAAGTTGTCGACGTCCAGCAGGCCGATCGACAGCTCGGTCTGGCCGCGCTCCATGCGCGCCTTTTCGGCATCGAACGCCTGCATCAGGCCGCGGCGGTTGGCGATCTGCGTGAGCTGGTCGGTCGACACTTCTTCCGACAGCCGCCGCAGCTCGCCTTCGAGCTCGGCCACGCGCTCGGACAGGCCGACCGCCTTCGCATGCTCCGACTCGAGCCGGCCCTGCGCCTGGCTGACCAGCGACTGCACGGTGCGGCTCTCCTCGACCATCTCGCGCACGACGCCGGCCAGGCTCTCGAGCGAATCGGCCTTCTCGATGGTGTCGGCATAGCGGCCGACGCTCTCGTGGAAGCGGCCGGTGTGCTGGCCCAGCTCGCCCAGCTCGCTGAGCATGCGGTTGATCAGCAGCTTCAGCGCGTCGCGGGCGCGCGCCCGGTCCTCGCGCAACTGGTGCTGGCGCTCGCGGGTGTGGCCCAGCAGCTCGCTGACCGAGCGCACGCTGCGCGCGGTCAGCCCGCCGTCGATCTGCAGCTTCATCGCGTCGACCTGGCCGCGCGCCCAGCTGTCGTCCTCGGCCAGCTCGGCGAGGCTCGCGGTGAGCTCCTGGCACAGCCCGCTCAGCTGGTCGACGAAGTGATGGCGGTGCGCCAGCATGCGGCGCGCGCGCTCGCACAGCGCGTCGAACTCGTCGGCCTGCAGCGGCGTCGGGCCCGGGGCCTCGAGCTGCGCGAGCAGGTCGGCCAGCTGGCGCGACAGCTCGGCGCTCGGGGCCGGCGGCGGCGGCAGCGCAGACTGCACGGTGCCGCTCAGGCCGTCGGCGACGCGTTGCCACAGCGGGAAGGCCGCATCGGCCGGCACGGGCTCGGTGGCCGGCCCGGACGGTGCCGCGGCCGGCGGCAGCGCATCCAGCGGTGCCGGCTGCGTGAGGCTGTCGTCGGCCTCGACCATGTCGTCGAGCGTGTCGCCCTCCCAGCTGCCCATCAGCTGGCTCAGGCGCTGCTGCAGCCGCTGCACGTCGCTGCGGCTGCTCGACAGCACGCGCTGCAGGCTTTCCTTCTTGCGCGCCGCGGTCCAGTTGCGCCCGCCGCGCTCGACGCCGCGGGTGATGCGCTCGATCAGGCCGGCGAGCGCCGCGGCCTGGGCGGCGCTGTCGG
>NZ_JBFUGW010000352.1:0-5482 GCF_056402735.1 Rhizobacter sp. P3_C12 | reverse complement strand
GAACGTGGGCGCGCGCGGACCGTACTGCGACGGGTAGCGGTAGGCACTGACCTGGCGCGGGTTCTCGACCGCGCGTGGCGCCTCGCGCCCGGCCAGGAAATGCACCGTCAGCGGCCCCTGCGTGGTGCCCAGCGCACAGGCGGCCGGCGCGCCGTCGAACGCGCTGCGCCGGGCGGCCAGGAAGGCATCCTGCCGGCCGATGTTGAACTGCCGGTAGCGCTCCAGCGGATCGCCCGCGTCGCACCCGTTGATGTCGGCCACGTAGTTCCACACGCGCAGCAGGTGCGCGAAGCCCTCGTCGCGCAGCAGCTGGAACAGCTCGTCGTAGACCTGCCGCGCCGCCGCGCGGATGCCGCCCGGCCACGCCTTGTCGTCGATGCACAGCGTGCCCATCAGCCAATGCCCGTCGCTCACGAAGCGCGCGGCACCGCGGCACTGCGCGTGCAACGGGCCGGGGACGCTCCAGGTCTCGGTGACCGTGCCGGCGGGGTGCAGCAGCGCGGGGGCGGCGATGTGGCGCGGCTCTTCGCCGGTGTGGATGCGGCGGTCGAGCGCCGGCGTGGCAGTCGATTCAAAGGCGCGACGGAACTGCAGCGGGGAGGACAGGGGGAGCGGCGGAGGGGACAACAGCAGGTCGCGCATCCCGCGAATTTTAGGGGAGCGCCGCACCATTCCGGCCCAGGGCGCGCCGTCCTACAACACCTCGGCGTCGGGGCGATCCAGCCAGTTCGCGAAATCGTCACGAAGCCGTTCGCTTTCGTGCAACGCGCGGGTCCACACCGCCTGCCGGCCCGCCACGTCCTCGCCCCAGGACTTGAAGTCGGCCCGGTCGGGCAGCTTGCCGTGCGGCAGCGTCGCGATCCATTCCGGGTTCGGGTACAGCACGATCAGGTTGTCGAGCATCGCGCTGGCGCGGTGGCGGCGCTTGAAGCCCTTGTCGAGCCAGCCCGGCACCACCGTCTTCTGGAAGTGCGGGTACAGCGCCAGCCCGTCGCGCATCGACGCGTAGTCGAGGTGCAGGTGGTAGTCGGTGATGCCGCCGTCCCAGTAGGCGCCGGTGGGGCCGCCGGGGATGTCGTGCACCGCGTCGAGCCAGAACGGGATCGAGCAGCTGGCGAGGATGCTCGCGCGCAGGTTCGAGCCATCGAGCGCGGCGGTGTGGGTGCGGTAGTCGGTGAGCGACAGCGGCAAGGCATCGCGCGGGTCCGAGAACACCACCCGCTCCAGCCAGCCGCCCATCGCGCGGCGGCTCACGGCATTGGCCGCGAACGCGCCCAGGTAGCCGATCGGCGTGCGCAGCCGCCCCTGCCGGCCCAGCACGTGCCGGCCGCGGCTCGTGAAGACGTGCAGCCGGTAGCGAGGGTGCTGCAGCACCTGCGCCTCGCGCGCGCCGAACTGGCGCACCAGGTTGTCGGCGAACACCTGGCTGACATGGGTCGCGGTCGGCTGCTTGCCGGGCGCGTGCTCGTACTGCTGGCCGATGTAGTCGGCGGCCATCTGCGCCAGCTCGCGCGCCGGGTCGTCGAGGCAGCCGGTGGCCATGCGCCACGCGCCGATCGACGCGCCCAGCAGGTGCACCGTGTGGTCGCTGCGCGGCAGCCAGTCGCCGAACAGGAAGCGATCGAGGTGGTTCAGCGCCAGGCCCTTCGGCCCGCCGGCCGCGGCCGGGATGGCCCGCACATCCTGCGGGCGCAGGCCGTCGCGGCGCAGGTGCTCGCGCGCCTTCGGACCGGCGGCAACCAGCAGGGCCTTCACTGCGTCCCGGTCAGTTGCCGGGGGTCGGGTCGCGCTTGATCACGCCGCAGGCGATGCGGGCGCCGGAGTTGCCGGTCGGCTGCGTCGAATAGTCGTCCTGGCTCGCGTGCACGATCAACCCGCGGCCGACCAGGTCGGTCGGGCCGGAGCCGATGGTGACATCGCTCAGCAGGAATTCGAACTCCGCCACGCCGCTCGCGTCGGCGGTGATCGCCGGGATGTCGCCGGCATGGTGGTCGCCGAGCGGCGAACCGTGCGGCTTGCCGGTGGGGTTGAAGTGGCCGCCGGTGCTCATGCCGTCGCCGCTGGAGCAGTCGCCCTTCTCATGGGCGTGGAAGCCGTGGTCCTGGTTCGGCTTCAGGCCGCGCACCTTGCCCTTGACCAGCACGCGGTCGTCGACCATCTGGAAGGTGACGACGCCTTGCGCGGCATTGCCGGTGGTCGGCAGCAGGATCGCGGTGGCGCTCGGGATCGGCTTGCTCGCACAGGCGCCGAGCAGTGCCGCGGCACCGAGTGCGGCAACCAGGACCAGGGATCGAAGACGTGTGTTCATCGCTGTGTTCCTCAGTGAAGTGTCTGAAGTGTCAAGCCGCGCATGGTGCCCTGGATCGCCCGCCCCGGCTCAGCGCTTGCCTTGCAGCTTCGCAAAGGCAGCCGCCATCGCGGATTGCTGCGCCGTCTGCTGTTGCTGCGGGGCACGGCCAGCGCCGCCCCCACCGCCGCCGCCGCTGCGCTCGCCGCGCCCGGCCGGCCGGAAGCTGTTGTCGCCCTGGCGCTCGCCGCGCGGCGCGACCACCGCATCGAGCTTCATCGTCAGCGAGATGCGCTTGCGTGCCAGGTCGACCTCGAGCACCTTGACCTTGACGATGTCGCCGGTCTTCACGACCTCGCGCGCATCGTTGACGAACTTGTTGCTCAGCTGGCTCACGTGCACCAGCCCGTCCTGGTGCACGCCCAGGTCGATGAAGGCGCCGAACTGCGCGACGTTGCTGACGGTGCCCTCGAGCGTCATGCCCGGCTGCAGGTCCTTCAGGTCCTCGACGCCGTCGTTGAAGCGCGCCACCTTGAAGTCGGGGCGCGGATCGCGGCCSGGYTTYTCCAGYTCGGCGAAGATGTCCTTCACCGTGATCGCGCCGAACTTCTCGCTCGCAAAGGCCTCGGGCTTCAGCGCGCGGATCACGTCGCTGCGGCCCATCACCTCGGCCGCCGGCTTGCTGACCGCGGCCATGATCTTCTCGACCACCGGGTAGGTTTCCGGGTGCACGCCGGACTGGTCCAGCGGGTTGTCGCCGCCGCGGATGCGCAGGAAGCCGGCGCTCTGCTCGAAGGTCTTCGCGCCGAGGCCGCTCACGTCCAGCAGCTGCTGGCGGTTGCGGAACGCACCGTTCGCATCGCGCCAGCGCACGATGCTCGCGGCCACCGCGCTGCTCAGGCCCGACACGCGCGACAGCAGCGGTGCCGACGCGGTGTTCAGGTCGACGCCCACCGAGTTCACGCAATCCTCGATCACGGTGTCGAGGCTGCGCGCGAGCTCGCTCTGGTTCACGTCGTGCTGGTACTGGCCGACGCCGATGCTCTTCGGCTCGATCTTCACGAGTTCCGCCAGCGGATCCTGCAGGCGCCGCGCAATGCTCACCGCGCCGCGCAGGCTCACGTCGAGGTCGGGCAGCTCCTTGCTGGCGTACTCGCTGGCCGAGTAGACCGACGCGCCGGCCTCGCTGACCACCACCTTCTCGATGTGCGTGCCGGGCGCGAGCTGCTGGATGCGCTTGATCAGGTCGGCGGCCAGCTTGTCGGTCTCGCGGCTCGCGGTGCCGTTGCCGATCGCGATCAGGTTGACGCCGTGCGTCGCGCACAGCCGGCCCAGCGTGTGGAGCGAGCCTTCCCAGTCGTTGCGCGGCTCGTGCGGGTAGACGGTGTGGGTGTCGAGCACCTTGCCGGTCGCGTCGACCACGGCGACCTTCACACCGGTGCGGATGCCGGGGTCCAGCCCCATCACGACGCGCGGGCCGGCCGGCGCGGCCAGCAGCAGGTCGCGCAGGTTCTCGGCGAACACCTTGATCGCGACCTTCTCGGCCTCTTCGCGCAGCCGGCTGAACAGGTCGCGCTCCAGGCTCAGGCTGAGCTTGACCTTCCAGGTCCAGCCGACGGTCTTGCGGATCAGGTCGTCGGCCGGCCGCTTCTTGTGGCTCCAGCCCAGGTGCACCGCGATGCGGCCTTCGGCGATCGTCGGCTGGCCCGGCACCACTTCTTCGTCGAGCACCAGCTTCGCATCGAGGAACTCGAGCGTGCGGCCGCGGAAGACGGCCAGCGCGCGGTGCGACGGCACGCGGTTGATCGGCTCGTCGTACTCGAAGTAGTCGCGGAACTTGGAGATGTCGGGGTGGTTGACGTCCTTGCCGTCCATCAGCTTCGAGCGCAGCAGGCCTTCGTCCCACAGCCAGGTGCGCAGCTTGCCGACCAGCGCGGCGTCTTCGGCCCAGCGCTCGCTGAGCAGGTCGCGCACGCCGTCGAGCACCGCCGGCGCATCGGCGAAACCGCCTTCGGCATTGATGAAGGCCACCGCCTCGGCGGCCGGGTCGAGCGACGGGTCGGCGAACAGCTTGTCGGCCAGCGGCTCCAGGCCCGCCTCGCGGGCGATCATGCCCTTGGTGCGGCGGCGCGGCTTGAACGGCAGGTAGAGGTCTTCGAGCTCCTGCTTCGTGGGGGCCGCCTCGATCGCGGCGCGCAGCGCGGGGGTCAGCTTGCCCTGCTCGTCGATGCTCTTCAGCACGGCCTCGCGGCGGTCTTCGAGCTCGCGCAGGTACGAGAGGCGGGATTCGAGCTCGCGCAGCTGGATGTCGTCGAGGTTGTCGGTGGCTTCCTTGCGGTAGCGGGCGATGAAGGGCACCGTGGCCCCGCCGTCCAGCAGTTGCACCGCGGCGTTCACTTGCGCCGGCCGAACCTTCAGTTCGGCGGCGATCTGCAGAAGAATCTTGTCCAAGACGAGGGGGCCCGCTGCGGGGCGGCAAAGCACGAAAGCGGCGGAGTTTGCCACACGGTCATCGCCGGGGCCCCGGGCGGATTTGTCACCGTTTGCTATGCTCGCGGCCTTCACGCCGTCCCCATGCCCCACCGCCCCCTCGCCCTCACCCGTGCCTCGCGCCGCATCGCCTTCGCGGCCGTGCTGCTCGTGTCGCTCGTGCTCGCGCAGGCGTTGGGGTTGATGCACGGCATCGCGCACATGCGTCATGCGCCGGGCGCGGCGACCACGGCCGCTGGAGTGAAGGCGCCGGCTGGCGACTCCGGCTGGGTCGCCAAGCTGTTCGCCGGCCACCAGCACGGCGGCGATTGCGATGTGTACGACCAGTTGACCCATGGCGACGCGCTGCACGGCATCACGCCTGCCTTCGCGGCCGTCGAGTTCACGCAGACGCCGGTGGCGCTGCACCGCGGCTGGCACATCGCCGCGCAGTCCTCGGGCTTCCTCGCCCGCGGGCCCCCTTCCCTGAGCTGATCCGCCTTTCCAGGTTCGTCTTCGGACCGGCTGCGCCTGCGCACGCCGGCCCGACCTCATCAGCTTTTCGGAAGTCTCTCCATGAATTCGCTCGTCTCGAAGCGCCACGCCGTGTCCGTGGCCATCTCGCTTGCCTTCTCTTCTGCCGCCTTCGCGCAGGCCATCCCGGCCGCAGCCGTCGCACCGGCCGCCGCAGCCAGCGCCCCCGCCACGCTCGACAAGGTCGTGATC
>NZ_JBFUGW010000351.1:0-5525 GCF_056402735.1 Rhizobacter sp. P3_C12 | reverse complement strand
GGCCACCACCGCGAAGCCGCGGCCCTGCTCGCCGGCGCGCGCCGCCTCCACTGCGGCATTCAAGGCCAGGATGTTGGTCTGGAACGCGATGCCATCGATCACGCCGACGATCTCGGCGATCTGGTTCGAGCTGTCGTGGATGCCTTTCATCGTCTGCACGACGTGGGTCACCACGTCGCCGCCGCGCTGTGCCACGCCGCTCGCGCCGGCAGCCAGCTGGCTGGCCTGCGCCGCGTTGTCGGCGTTCTGCCGCACCGCCGCGCCCAGCTCGTCCATCGACGACGCCGTCTGCTGCAAGGCCGCGGCCTGCTGCTCGGTGCGCAGGCTCAGGTCGTTGTTGCCTTGCGCGATCTCGGTGCTGGCGGTCGCCACGCCCTCGGCATTCGCACGCACGCCGCGCACCAGCCGGGTCAGCTGCTGCTGCATCTCGGCCAGGGCCGTCAGCAGCATCGCGGTCTCGTCGCGGCCGCGCGGACGCACGGCCAGCGTCAGGTCGCCGCCGGCCACCGCCTGGGCCACCTCCACCGCCTGGTTCAGCGGGCGCACGATCATCCGGCTTACGCCGATGCCGACGATCACGCCCAGCAGCGTCACGCCGAACATCACCGCCAGGCTCAGCCGGATCGCCCGCCGGCCGTCGGCCGACGCGCGCGCTGCGATGTCGGCGCTCTCCGCGGCAATGCGCTGCGCCGCGTCGCCCAGCAGCTTCACCGGCTCGCGGTCCATGCCCTTCACGCCGTTGTCACCTGCAGCCGGGTCGAAGCCCGCCGCGGTGAAGGCGGCGTAACCCTGCCGGTAGCCTTCACCCATGCGGGCATGCGCCTGCAGGAAGCGCTCGACCCGCGTGCGGGTCTCGCCGTCCGGCAAGGTGTCGCGCAGCCGCGCCGCGCCGTCGGCCACCGACTTCTCTTCCTTCTGGAACGCGCCCCAGTAGCGTTCGAGCTGCTGCGGATCCTTGCCGCGCAGCAGCGTGTTCTTCCACTCCTGCACCTGGGTCTTGAAGCGGCTTTCCAGGTCGGCCGCGGCCCGCTCGTGCGCGACGTGGGTCTGCACGATGGTGTCGTAGGCGGTGAGCGACCGGTCGAGCTGGTGGATGCCGAACAGCGCCGCGAGCAGCAGCAGGGCAAGCGTGAATCCGAAGGCCAGGGGAAGTTTCAGATTCAGCTTCATGGCGCGCGCTCCGTGCTGCTGGGGCCCGCCAAGCATAGACCTGCGGGGCGACCCGCGGCGGATTTAAATCAGCGGCCCGTGGCGCTGCGTATCCTCGACCAGCAGCCGGTGCTGCTCCGCGCTGAGAGCCGCAGCGGCAACCACCGTCGACGGCGGTGCGGCGTCATGCGCCAGCAACTCACCGGCCGGCGCCGCCAACAGCTCGCTCAGCTGCACCGTTGGCGCGGCGCTCTTCTCCTTGGCGAACCACACATCCGCCATCTGATGCTGCGAGCCATCGCTCATCGCCACGCTCGACACCAGCCCCAACAGGTTCCCATGGTCCACCTGCGTGCCGGTCACCGCGTGCAGGTCCAGCGACACGATGCCCGCATCCGCCAGCGATTTCAGCTCTCCCGCATCGRTCTTGCCGTCGTGGTTGGCATCCACCCACACGCGCAGGTCCTTGAACTGCGAATCCGCAGCGCTGATCACCCCATCGTGGTTGCCGTCCAGCTGCGCCAGCGCCGCGTAGCCGTTGGCCGCACGCGTGCCGTCGGCCAGCCGCGAGCCGATGCCGAACAGCTCGCTGCCGTCGTTGATCACGCCATCGTGGTTGCGGTCGATCGCCAGCAGCGCCGAGCCCTCGGCGATCCAGCCGCTGCGCGCCGTGCTGCCGGTGGCCGCGATATCGAAGCTCACGCCCTGGCTCGCCGCCGTCGTGTGGATGCCGGTGCCCGCCAGGTCCAGCACGATCGGCGTCACCGACAGCAGCGCCGAGATCTGCGCGCCCGACATCACGCCGATGTCCTCCGGCGTGAAGGCCGCCACCTGCTGCAACGACATCGCGGCGATGTCGGCCGTCTCCATCGCCACCATCTGCGCCGTCGTCAGCGCGACGATGTGATCGGTGCTCAGGCCCGTGATCTGCTCGGTGCCGAGCGCGACGATCTGCGCCGTCGACAGCGCGGTGAACTGGTCGGTGTTCAAGGCCGCGATCTGGTCGCTGCCCAGCGCATGGAAAGCCGCGGTGCCCAGCGCCCGCAGATTGCCCGGCTGCATCGCCGCCACCTGCGACACATCCAGCCCCGTCGCCTGCGCGCTGGTCAGCGCGGCGAACTGCCCGGTGCCCATCGCCACGATCTCGTCGGTCGTCAGCGCAGCCACCGCCGCGGCACTCAGCGCCCGCACGGCACCGGTGCTCAGCGCCGCCAGGTCGGCCGTCTCCAGCGCCGCCACCTGGGTGGCCGTCAGCGAAGCCGCCTGCGCGGTCGACAGCGCAGCGAACTGCGTGGTCGTCAGCGCATTCAGGTAGTCGGTGTGCAGCGCGCCGATCTGCGGGCCGGTCAGCGCCCCGATCTGCGCCGTCGTCAAGGCCGAGAACTGGTCCGAGCTGAGCGCGTCCATCTGCGCCGGCGTCAGCGCGCGGAACGCGGCCGAGCTCAGCGCGCGCAGGTCGCCCGTCTCCAGCGCCAGCATCTGCTCCGGCGTCAGCGCGGCGGCTTGCGTCGCGGTCAGCGCTGYCGCCTGGGCCGTCGTCAGCGCGACGATCTGGTCGGTCGTCAGCGCGGCCACCGAGGCGGCACTCAGCGCCTTGATGGCCGATGTGTTCAGCGCCGCCCAGTCGGCGGTCTCCAGCGCGGCCACCTGGGCCGGGCTCAGCGCTGCCACCTGGGTCGATGACAGCGAGGCGAACTGCGTGGTGCTCAAGCCGAGCAGGTCGTCGGTGCTGAAGGCCGCCACCTGGCCGGGCGTCAGCGAAGCCACCTGCGCCGTCGTCAGCACCGCCAGCTGCGATGGCGTCAGCGCATCGATCTGGGCGTCGTTGAGCGCGCGGAAGGCGGCGGTGCTCAGCGCGCGCACGTCGGCGGTCTCCAGCACCGCGATCTGCTCCGGCGACAACGCGACCACCTCGGCCGAGGTCAGCGCCGCGAACTGGGTGCTCGTCAGCGCCTGCAGGTCGTCGCTGCCCAGCCCGGCGATCTGCGTTGGCGTCAGCGTCGCGATCTGCGCCGTCGTCAGCGCACCGAACTGCCCGGACGTGAAAGCCTCGATCTGCGCCGGACTCAGTGCCCGGAACGCGGCGGAACTCAATGCGCGCAGGTCTGCCGTTTCGATCGCGGCGATCTGGTCGGTCGTCAGTGCCGCCACCTGGGCGCTGTTCAGCGCGGCGACCTGCGCCGTCTGCAGGGCCGCGATGTCACCGGTCGACAGCGCCGCGATCTGCGCCGGCGCCAGCGAGGCCACCTGCGCCGTGCTCAGCAGCGCCACCTGCGCCGTGCTCAGGGCATCGAGCTGTGCCGCCGACAAGCCGCGCAGCGCAGCCGTCGTCAGTGCCCGCAAGTCGGCCGTCTCCAGGTGCGAGATCTGCTGCGTGGTCAACGCCGCGGCCTGCGCGCTGTTGAAGGCCGCGAACTCGGCGGTCGTCATCGCGTTCAGCGAGGTGGTCGACAGCGCGGCGATCTGCGCCGGCGTCAGCGCGGCCACCTGCGCGGTGGTCAGCAGGCCGATCTCCTGCGTCGTCAGCGCCGCGAGCTGCGCGCTGCTCCAGCCGCGGATCGCGGCGGTGGTCAGCGCGCGCAGGTCCGCCGTCTCCAGGTTGGCCGCCTGCGTGGTCGTGATCGCACCCGCCTGCGTCGCCGACAGCATCGCGAACTGCGCGGTCGTCAACGCGTTCAGCTCGCTGGTCGTCATGCCGGCGATCTGCGCCGTCGTCAGCGCCTGCACCTGGGCATCGGTCAGCGCGCCGGTGCTGGACGTCGGGGTGGCCGGCGTYGTCGGCGCGGTCGAGCCGCCGCTGCCGCCGTCGGACGAGAACAGGTCCCGCCAGGCCGAGGGCAGCAGCTTGCTCACCAACCACTTGACGATGCCGAATTTCATGCGGGCAGGGATGCGGGTGACCGGCGTGACCGCGCGGCACGCACTTCAGGGAGTGCGTGCCGCGCCATCGGTTGCCGTGATCAGATCAGCGGGCCGATGTTCTTCAGGTGCTCGTCGTCGGCCAGCAGCTTGTGATCGACATGCACCGCGGCATGCGCCGTGGTCTGCGTCGCGGCCACCGTCGGGGCGCTGCTGCCGCCCAGCACGTCGGCCGTCGGGGCGGCCAGCACATCGGCCAGCTGCACCGGCAGTTCCTTGGCTGCCGTGGCATCGGTCGCCGCGGCCTTGCCGAACCACACGTCCGCCATGTCGTGCTTGGCGCCGTCGGTCGTCGTGTAGCTCGACACCAGGCCCAGCAGGTTGCCGTTCTGCACCGTCGTGCCGCTCGCGGCATGCAGGTCCAGCGAGACGATCCCGAAATCGGCCAGGCCCTTCAGCTCGCCCGCCTCGGAGATGCCGTCCTGGTTGGCATCGACCCACACCTTCAGCTTGTCGAAGTTCGCGTCCGCGGCGCTCAGCTTGCCGTCGTGGTTCGTGTCCTCGATCTTCATGGCCTCGTAACCGTTGCCGGCGCGGGTGCCGTCGGCCTTCACGGTCGCGACGCCGAACAGCTCGGTGCCGTCGTTGATCTTGCCGTCGCCGTTGCGGTCCATCACCAGGATGCCGTCCGTCGCCGACGCCCAGCCCACCTTGTTGGCATGGCCGGTGGCGTTCAGGTCGAAGTTGACGCCGTGCGCCGCCGACACCGTCGAGACGCCGTCACCGTTCAGGTCCAGCACGATCGGCGAGGCCGCCATGAAGGCATCCAGCTGCGGCGACGACATCACCGCGATGTCCTGGCCTTCGAAGGCCGCGATCTGCGTCATCGTCATCGCGGCGATGTCCTGCGTTTCCAGGGCCATCGTCTGCGTGGTCGTCAGCGCGATGACCTGGTCGGTCGTCAGCGCATGCACCTGGGCGGTCGTGAACGCGGCGATCTGCGTCGCGCTCAAGGCCTGGAAGGTGTCGGTCGTGATGGCCTGGACCTGGTCGGTCGTCAGCGACTGGATCGCGGCCGTGCTCAGTGCACGCAGGTCCGCGGTTTCCAGGTTGCCGATCTGCGTGACCGTCAGCGACTGGATCTGCGCCGTGTTCATCACCAGGAACTGCGAGGCGGTGAACGCGTTCAGGTCGTCGGTGGCCAGGTGCGAGAGCTGCGAGGTCGTCAGGTTGCTGACCTGGCCGCCCAGCGAGGAGAGCTGCGTCGTCGTCAGCTCGCCCAGTTGCGCATCCGTCAGGGCACGCAGCGAGGTCGAGGTCAGCGCGCGCAGGTCCTGCGTCTCGATCACCGAGATCTGGTCGGTCGTGATGCCGAGCACCTGGGTCGCCGACAGCGACGCGTAGTGCGCCGTGGTCAGTGCCTGCAGGTCGTCGGTGGCCATCGTGCCGATCTGCGAAGCCGTCAGCGAAGCCGACTGCGCGGTGGTCAGCGCCGCGAACTGCGTGCCGGTCAGCGC
>NZ_JBFUGW010000350.1:0-5545 GCF_056402735.1 Rhizobacter sp. P3_C12 | reverse complement strand
CACACCGGCTTGGCCGAGCCCTCGCGCTCCATCGTGACCTCGATCGTCAGCTGGGCGCCACCATCCAGCGGTTCATGGGCCAGCAGCTTGAAACTGCCCCGCAAGCGGCTGCCCACCGGCACCGGCGACGGGAACCGCACCCGGTTCAGCCCGTAGTTGACGCCCATGCGCGTGTCGCCCACCTCGAAGGCCGACGCGAACATCTCCGGCAGCAGGCTCAGCGTGAGAAAGCCATGGGCGATCGTGGTCTTGAACGGCCCGGCCGCCGCGCGCACCGGGTCGACGTGGATCCACTGGTGGTCGCCGGTGGCCTCGGCGAACTGGTCGATGCGGCGCTGGTCGACCTCGATCCAGTCGCTCAGGCCGATCTCCTGCCCCACCAGGGCCTGCAGCTCGGCCAGCCGTTCGAAGCGCTTCATCAGGCGTCCAGCCACTGGAGCAGCGGCTGCCATTGTTCGAGGTCGCGCTCGACGCGGCTCGGTGCCACGTCCCACAGCGTCAGGCCRCGCGCGGCCAGGTGCACGTAGTTCTGCGTGTCGCGCAGGAAGCCGAGCAGCGGCACCTGCAGCGTCTCGAGGAAGCTGCGCAGCTGGTCGGCCGAGATCGTGCCCTCGCGCACCCGCATGCCGACGATCGCGACCGCCACCTTGTCGCCCCGCCGCCGCGCCAGCAGCTCGCGCACGAAGGCGTGCGTCGCGTGGATGTCGAAGATGCTGGGCTGCAGCGGCACGAGCACCTTGTCGGCCAGCTTCATCACCTCGTCGAGGCGCTTGCCGTGCAGGCCGGCCGGCGTGTCGAGCACCGCGTGCGTCGTGCCCTTGGGCGGGCGGACGACCTCCTCGTGGGTCAGCTCCCAGCCGGTGATCGGCGGCAGGTTCGCGGGGCGCAGCGAGAGCCAGGTGCGGGCCGACTGCTGCCGGTCGACATCGCCCAGCATCACGGCATGTCCGGCCTGGGCCATGTACCCTGCGATGTTGGTGGACAAGGTGCTCTTTCCGACCCCGCCCTTCGGATTGGCCACCACGATCACTGGCATGCACTGCTCCTGACGATCCTTGTTTGCGGTTATGTTAACGAACACTATCGTTGTTGGGCTACCAATACTWACCCCCGCCGTCCACTCCTGCCATGAACCCCTCTGAAGTCCTCGTGCTCACCGCCCATCCGCAGATGGAGCAGTCGCGCGTCAACCGCACGCTCTACAAGGCCGCCAAGAAATCCGGCCATGCCACGGTGCGCGACCTGTACCGCCTCTACCCCGACTACCTGATCGACATCGAGGCCGAGCGCGCGCTGCTGCTGCAGGCCAAGCTCATCGTGTGGCAGCACCCGATCCACTGGTACAGCATGCCGCCGCTGATGAAGCTGTGGGTCGACGAGGTGCTGGGCTTCGGCTGGGCCTACGGGCCGGACGGCCACGCGCTGCGCGGCAAGGACCTGTGGCTGGTCTCGTCCACCGGCGGCCCGGACGACTCCTACCGCCCCGACAGCTACAACCGCTACCACTTCGACGCCTTCCTGCCGCCCTACGAGCAGACCGCCGCGCTGTGCGGCATGCGCTTCCTGCCGCCGCTGGTGCTGCATGGCGCGCACCGTGTCGGCGCGGCCGAGCTGCAGGCGCATGCCGACACCTTCGTGCAGCACCTGGGCAGCTACCCGAACTGGCCGGAGCTGGCCGGGCTGGACGATTGCATCGACTGCGAGGTGCCCGAATCGGCGCGCCCGACGGATGCGGCCGAAGCCGCTGTGGCGGAAAGCGCCTGATGGAACACGGCAGCTGGTTGACAGGCGGGCTGGTGTACCTGGCCGCCGCGGTGATCGCGGTGCCGGTGGCGAAGAAGCTGGGGCTGGGCTCGATCATCGGCTACCTGGCCGCGGGCATCCTGATCGGGCCCTGGGGCCTGCGGCTGGTGACCGATCCGCAGGACATGCTGCATTTCGCCGAGTTCGGCGTGGTGCTGATGCTGTTCCTGGTCGGGCTGGAGCTGGAGCCGAAGCGGCTGTGGGCGCTGCGCAAGCCGATCTTCGGCTGGGGCAGCGTGCAGCTGTTCGGCTCGGCGGCGCTGCTGCTCGGCGCGGCGGTCGCGGCCGGCGTGCCGTGGCAGCTGGCGCTGGTGGGCGGGCTGGGCCTCGCGATGTCGTCGACGGCAATCGGGCTGGGCGTGCTGGGCGAGCGCAACCTGATGGCGACGACCTCGGGGCAGAGCCTGCTGAGCGTGGCGCTGCTGCAGGACATCGCGGCGATCCCGATCCTCGCGCTGGTGCCGCTGCTGGCCGGGCCTTCGGATGCGCCGGAGCACGGCAGCTTCTGGCTCGGGGCCGGCAAGGCGCTGGGGGTGGTCGCGATCATCGTGCTGGGCGGGCGGCTGCTGCTGCGGCCCACGCTGCGCTGGATCGCCGGCAGCGCGACGCCCGAGATCTTCACCGCCGCGTCGCTGCTGCTGGTGGTGGCCACCGCGGCGCTGATGCAGACGGTGGGGCTGTCGATGGCGCTCGGCGCCTTCCTGGCCGGCGTGCTGCTGGCCGAGAGCGAGTACCGGCGCGAGCTCGAGACCGACATCGAGCCGTTCAAGGGGCTGCTGCTCGGGCTGTTCTTCATCGCGGTGGGGATGAGCATCGACTTCTCGATCGTGATGCAGCGGCCGCTGCTGATCGCGCTGATCGTCGGCGGCTTCCTCGGCGTGAAGGCCGCGGTGCTGTGGGCGATGGGCCGCGGGATGCCGCTGCCGAAGGCCGAGCGGCCGGYGTTCATCATCCTGCTGGCGCAGGGCGGCGAGTTCGGTTTCGTGGTGTTCCAGACCGCCACGCAGGCCGGCGTGATCGACGGGCCGACCTCGTCGCTGCTGGTGGCGGCGGTGGCCTTGTCGATGCTGCTGACGCCGCTGCTGCTGGTGGCCGCCGACCGCTGGTGGACGCCGACGCTGGCGGGCCAGAAGCGCAGCGACATCCCCGAGCTCAGCGAGCAGCAGGATGCGTCGGTGATCATCGCCGGCTTCGGCCGCTACGGGCAGATCGTCGGCCGGATGATGTTCGCCAACGGCCTGACGCCGACGGTGCTGGAGCACGACGCCGAGGCGCTGGAGGCGCTGCGCCGCTTCGGCTGGCCGGTGTTCTATGGCGACGCGACGCGGCTCGACCTGCTGCGCACCGCCGGCGCGGCGACCGCCAAGGTGCTGGTGCTGGCGATCGACGACGTGGAGCAGAGCGTGGAGGTGGCGACGCTGGTGCGCGAGAACTTCCCGCAGCTGACGATCGTCGCGCGGGCGCGCAACGTGCGGCACTACTACCGGCTGCGCGAACTGGGCGTCACGCTGATCGAGCGCGAGACGCTGGATTCGGCGCTGATGACGGCGCGCAGCACGCTCGAGCTGCTGGGCTGGCAACCGCACCAGGCGCGCAACCTGGCGCTGCGGTTCCGGCGCCACAGCATCGACCAGCTGGAGGCGATGCGCCCGCATGCGCGCGACCAGGAGCGGCTGATCGCGGTCGCGAAGGAAGGCCGGCAGCAGCTCGAGACGCTGTTCGCGCAGGAGCGCGCCGCGGCGCTGGATCGCAAGCAGCGCGCCGGCTGGGGGGGCGCGCCGGAGAAGCCCGACGAGGAAGCCGCCACCTGATCACCGCAACGCGTCGTACAGCAGCTTCACGCCGGTGAGGAACATGCCCACGTACACCAGCCGATAGAACAGCGTCGGCTCGATCCGCTTCGCGAGCCGGATGCCGATCCACACGCCGACCGGCGCGAACGGCATCAGCACCAGCGAGGTGCCGAGGTTGCGCATGTCGATCAGGCCGAGGAAGGCGTACGGGATCCACTTCGACAGGTTCACGACCGCGAAGAACGTGGCCATCGTCGCGGTGAAGATCAGCGGCGGCAGGCGCAGCGGCAGCACGTAGGCGCTGACCGGCGGTGCGCCCGCATGCGCGACGAAGCTGGTGAAGCCCGACGCGATGCCGAGCCCGAAGCCCAGCCAGCGCGGCGGCGGCGGCGCATCGGCGCGCGGCGGGAACAGCAGCCGCTGCGCGAGGAACAGCAGCGTCAGCCCGCCGACGATGCCGGCCACCGTCTTCGGCTGCAGCAGCCCGAACGACAGCGTGCCGAGCACGGTGCCGAGCAGCCCGGCCGGGATCAGCAGCCGGATCAGCGCCTTGTCGCGCTGCTGGAACAAGGCCTTCACGCCGACCGCGTCCATCACGAGCAGCAGCGGCAGCATGATGGCCGCGGCCTGCGGCACCGTGATCGACAAGGCCATCAGCGGCGTCGCGAGCGAGCCGAAACCGGCACCGAAGCCGCTCTTGGAGAGGCCCATCAACAGCACGGCCGGGATGGCGGCCGCATAGAACCAGGGATCGGAAATCATGGCGGGCWTTGTCCCCGCCCGGCGGCGTCGCGCGAAGCGACGCCGCGCAACCGCGTCAGACCGTATGCGCTGCCTCGAGGAGCTGGATGCGCAAGATCTTCTTCCTGACCTCCTCGATCAGGTCCCGAGGCAGAAGATGCGGTCGCACACACAGTGCCATCTCCAACACCGGCACCAGAGGTTGCCGACGATTCGCCTTCAGTTGTTCCCGCACCTGCGGCGGCAGGCCCTGCTCTCCATCGGCGGAGACGGTCACATGGCACAAGGTCTTGACCTGCTTTGCCAGTGCCAGCAAGTCGGCGTCGACATCCGCGTCGCGCTGGAGGGAATCACCGAGATCCAGGCTTTCAAGGCAGCGGGCATGCGCCGCCGATTCGAGAAATTTGCTGGCCCCATCGCGAGCGCCGTCGATGCCGATGGGGCTCAATGGTTCCCTGAAATTCCCTGAAAGCACCAGTGTGGTCAGCTTGCATGGCCTGTCCGGCTTGAACAGTTTCTTGCCGATGACCTTCAGATCCGAGTGAGACAGAAAGCAATCCGCAAGGCTCAGCATCTCCAGGCTCTCGCTTGAAGCGACGGCCGACAGCAGGTCTCTGAATCTGTATTCATCAGCTGTTTTAGGCCCCGGATAGATACCCCAATCACCCCTGTTCTTGATGAGCTTCTGCCTGTCAAGAATCAGCATCTGCAGCTTGCTGCCTGGGCCCAGCAGCTTGGCAATTGCCGCAATATGTCTGGTCTGAACATGAAAGCTCCGACCAAGGCTGACCACCCTGAAGCCGCGAAGATTCAGCAGGGTCAGCGGCTTGTGCAGCTTGGCCCCCTCAAGGAAGCAGCTGATCGTCGGAGCAGTTGCGCCGTCGAGATTCAATGCGAACGCAGGGCATTCCGCATGCTCCACCAGCAGCGCAAGCGTCTCGACCTGCTCGAGATTCAGGTTCTGGCCCGTCAGATCGATCTCGCGCTCATCGAGGTGCTGTTGCCCCAGCAGTTCGATGATCGACGGCAGGTCTTTCTGCGCAAGGCATTCCGCCCACTGCTGGGGTGGGACGCGGCCTGTCGCGCGTATCTTCGGGGCCGGCGACCAGAGAGGAGCGGAGGAGTGATCCGGCGACTCTGAACGATTTTCTGGGCGTATTCTTTTCATTGGATGCAACCTTCATATTTGGAAGGCATGTGTGGTTCAG
>NZ_JBFUGW010000349.1:0-5547 GCF_056402735.1 Rhizobacter sp. P3_C12 | reverse complement strand
ACGTCAAGGGATACCATCCCCCTCCGTTCAAGGAGGCCACCATTTTCTTCGAAGAAGATATCAACAAAGGCACCCGATTCATCAAATGAGAATCTACTGTCATTCAGGAACTGAGAATACACAGGGTGTCGCCGAGAATCCAATGACTCCATGATCCAGTACCGCACACCGACAACCGCCCCATCAGTGGATCTGAAATAATCGTAGAAGCATCCTCCCAAGCCCAGCCCAGGGGCATCAATCCACTTAATATCGCCCGCTGACTGAGTGCCCAGAAGGAATTCGCGTGGAAGAATCAGGTGATTCATCTCAAAAAAAATCATTTGTGATATTAATGCGATTCTGCTGCGTTGTAGCGCGTCGTCACCCCGTTCTTGGTGATCGTCGCGAGCTGGCCCCGCAGGTTGTATGTCGCCGTGTAGCCCGAGCCATCGGCCGCGCTGTCGCTGAGCGTGGTGCCCGCGCTGTCGAACACGAGGCTGTGCGCCGGGTTCGTGATGCTCGTCTTGCGGTTGCTCGTCGCCTCCACGCTGTAGGTGCTCGGGCTGCCGTTCAGGCTCAGGCCCGTGCGGTTGCCGTTCGCGTCGTAGTGGATGCCCCAGGCTCGCCGCGTTCGTCGTGATGCTCGCCTCATTTTGAAGTTGCAAGCAGCCCTCCGTGGCGAGCTACGTCAGCCAGCCCGTCGATTCGATCCAACGCCGGAAATCACTGCTGAACATCGCAGCATTGAACTCGTTGCTCGCATACTTTGATACCACTCGACTTACTTCGTCGACAAGACGAGTCGCCACGATCCTTCTCCTCTCTTGCTGCGATGCGGTTTTCATTTCATTGAAATCAAGCATAACGTCCATGTAGAGAACGCGGTTTTTTCGGTCGAGGCGAACTCTTTGCTTGAGCCCAAGTTCCTCATTGTGGCAAACCAGAATTACCCCCACCTTTTGCAATCGCGAGCCATAGGGTCGCCCAGCAAAAAACGGAACCTCATCAATTTTTGCAAGCTCCAAACAAATAGTATCGACACGAGATTCCCAATCCACATCACCGCTGAGAAATATCTTCATTTACCCTTCCTATCTCTTAATTTTATTTCCAGGCGGCAATTTGCCTGCTTGCAGCACGTAGTTTTCAATCTTCATCAATTCAAGCAACAATGCCTCGTTGCTCAGAGATGCAAATTCCTTGGCATACACCACACCATGCTCGCCTATATTGTCCAAAGTGGCTTGAGAATATCTGGTTGACGGATTAATAGTCTTCCCAAATTTCCAGACATCACCCGCCTCACACCAAGTTATTGCGACTGGATCCTTGCGCCCTCGTTTCATCACCGGATAGAAACCATCCTTTAGAACTCTTAGGGAGTATTTCTCAGCAGTTCGAACTGTATTCCCGACCGCCCCCCACCGGAACCCCTGGGACAACAGCGCCGGTAGCGAGGCCGACTCCAATTTCCGTCCCTATAACGCTTCCTACAACAACCGTTTCGACTGAAACGCCGAATACCTCGGCAATCCAAACAATGACACATACCGGACATAGCCCTTGAGGGTCCGTGTACGAGAGAGGATTCCCACCCACATACCCATATGTCGACACGCTCCCACCCGCCAGCCCGATCGGATCGCTCTGCGTGTACTGCCCGCCCGCCGAGTTGTAGTAGCGGTGGTAGTTGTAGAACAGCCCACTCTCCGCATCCGCATACTGCCCCGGGAACCTCAGGTTCTGCGTAAAGRCCCCCARCCCGCTCGGGTTGGTCTCCGGCGCGCTCGTGCCGAAGGGCTCGGCCAGCCAGCGCCAGCGCACCCGGTTCTGCCGGTCCACCACCACCCGCGGCGTGTTCAGGTGATCGGTGTGGATGAAGTACACCAGCGGCTCGCCCGATGGGTTCGCCGGGTCGGGCGTGAACATCGCCATCGGCGTGTCGCGCAGCCACACGTATTCCCGCAACGCGGCGCCGTTCTGGTCGTACTCGCCCAGCAGGTGGCCCGACTGGTCGTACACGAACACCACCGTGCTTTGCGGCCCCGTGCTGCTCACCTTGCGCACGCGCTGCCCGGCCGCGTTGTACGTGTAGCGCGTCGTCACCCCGCCCTTGGTGATCGTCGCGAGCTGGCCGCGCAGGTTGTACGTCGCCGTGTAGCCCGAGCCATCGGCCGCGCTGTCGCTGAGCGTGTTGCCGGCGCTGTCGAACACGAGGCTTCTGGCCGGGTTCGTGATGCTCGTGGTCCGGTTGCTCGTCGCCTCCACGCCGTACGTGCTCGGGCTGCCGTTCAGGCTCAGCCCCGTGCGGTTGCCGTTCGCGTCGTAGTGGATCGCCCAGCTCGCCGCGTTCGTCGTGATGCCGGTCAGCCGGCTGTTCTCGTCGTAGCCGAACACCTGGTCCAGCGCCGGCTGCGCCGTGCCGTCCGCGCTCAGGTGCGTGAAGCTCACGATGCGGCTCGCCTCGTCGTAGCGCACATCCCGCAGCGCCTCGCCCAGCGGGTAGCGGATCGCCCGGCCCGCGAGGTCGAAGTGGCGCTCGTTCGCCTTCGTGCCGCTCGCCATCGCCCAGCCCCAGCGCTTGACCGTGCCGGCGAACGGCGTCCACTCGATCTGCGTGATCAGCGGCGTGCCGCCCAACCCGGCCTTGACGACACCGAAGGTTCTCCCAGCGAGAACTTCTTGAATGCGAAGACCGTATCAATGTGTATAAGACTGAAGCACGTGCTCAGCTTGCCTGAAGCCCTTGTCCACCGCTCGTCTCAGAAGTTGCAGGGCTTCCTCGGTAGGCTGACCATTGCGGAACAACCTTACTGCGTACAGATACAGCGTTTCAGGGTTCTCTTGCTCAAACGCGCGCTGGTACCACTTGGCCGCTTCAGCAGGATCGATGGGGTAGTTGTATTGCCCCGTCTCGTAGTACCAAGCCAAGTGATGCTGCGCTTCGCCGTGGCCGCCTTCGGCCGCTCGCTCCAGCCAGTGATTCGCCCGCTCGATGTTCAATGGCAGAACGTTGGCGAATCGATAGTTTTGCCCCACATTCCACTGCGCATCGAGCTCACCTCGCTCGGCGAGCTCTTCAAGGCGGGATAGCCATTTTGAGCTGCGCTCTGAATTTGCTGGCGCACCTTCACCATCTCGATACCAAAGAGCGGTCGTAAAGCACGCCTCCGAGTCGCCCTCCTCGGCGCACTCTTCCATAAGACGCAGCGCGAGGTCCAACCTGTCATGGTCGTAGGCATCCATTGCCTTCAAGAACTTTTCAGATTTTTGCGTCATTCGTCAGTCCTTCCACCGACTACTGGGCCTCGATTGCCTCCACGTATGGTGCCCATTCGCAGCAACTGGTTTACTGTAGGTCCACCACGATGGAATATCTGTCGATTCAGGCGGTCGAACCACTTCTTCTCGCCCTCCGTCAGCTTGTCACATGCTTTTTGCATCTCTTTACTGCTCTCGTAGATTTTTTTGTCGTCCGGCGTCAGTGGCTTCCACGTCTCAGTAGAAATCCGCGCTTCGCGGCCTTGCCCGTCTTTGACGTGAATGTGGTAGGCCGCCCCGGGCCCCTGCCGAGCATGTTCGTTTCCACCTGCTTGCGGGCCCGGATAAGAATGCATCGTCACCTTCCCATCTCGATAGATTTCCATCAATCCATCTGGATCGATGTAGCTCAATGGATTTCCATCCACATACCCGTATGTCGAAGCACTTCCACTCGCCAGCCCGATCGGATCACTCTGCGTGTACTGCCCACCGCCAGCCGCGTAGTACCGGTGGTAGTTGTAGAACAGCCCGCTCTCCTGGTCCGCATACTGCCCCGGGAACCTCAGGTTCTGCACGAAGACCCCCAGCCCRCTCGGGTTGGTCTCCGGCGCGCTCGTCCCGAAGGGCTCCGCCAGCCAGCGCCAGCGCACCCGGTTCTCGCGGTCCACCACCACCCTGGGCGTGTTCAGGTGATCGCTGTGGATGAAGTACACCAGCGGCTCGCCCGATGGGTTCGCCGGGTCGGGCGTGAACATCGCCATCGGCGTGTCGCGCAGCCACACGTATTCCCGCAGCGCGGCGCCGTTCTGGTCGTACTCGCCCAGCAGGTGGCCCGCCTGGTCGTACACGAACACCACCGTGCTCTGCGGCCCCGTGYTGCTCACCTTGCGCACGCGCTGCCCGGCCGCGTTGTAGGTGTAGCGCGTCGTCACCCCAGCCTTGGTGATCGTCGCGAGCTGGCCGCGCAGGTTGTACGTCGCCGTGTAGCCCGAGCCATCCAATTGGCCTGAGCAATGCATTTGCCGAAGACGCCACCAAGCAAGTGCAGTGGCGGTCGTTTCTCAAGAAGAACAGGCTGGAGGTGATGGACTTGAACGCGGTGGTCCGATACGTCCGCGAGCGGGCTGGGCAGTTCGGATTTGCGAGCTGGTCTTGATTGGGCTCAAGAGGTGTTCGATGCACTGAACTCATGACGCCATCCGAGCCGCACAAGCGGCCTATCGGGTTCGTCACTTCCGATAACAAGGGCAAGAAGGGACAGGCAAAAGGCAAGGCTTGACCCTCGTGGCCGCGGTTTTACAGGGGCCCCCGGCCGGTCGGCCGGGGTGGCATCGGCAGTCTCAGCCGGCGTAATCGCCGGGTAGCTTTCCAAAATTATTTTCAATCTTTGTCGAAGCTCCATGAGCCAATAAAAAATCAACGACTTCAGGTTGCTTATATTGATATGCATTGTGCAAAGCTGTGAAACCCATCTCCCCCTGCTCGTCGATGCACATGCCGGCCCCGATTAATAACTTAATCGTATTTATGTCGCCATGTCGGGCCGCAATGTGCATAAGATTGTCGCCGCCTGCATCTCGGTAGTTGAGTGGGTCGATCGGTGCACTTGGATTTTCCGATTCAAAATTGGTTAAGTAATAATATTTACTTTGCAACTGCGAAACGTCCGCGTCATTCAGTTTTATGGACATGTGCACCCCGGCGTATTTTTAATCTGATCTTCAATTTTCTTGATAGCACGCGCTCCGTCCGCAATGGGTTGCGTATGCCACGGCTACCCATACTTTGCATCAAACGCCATCCGCGCACCCATAACAGCTTTTTCTCGAGCCAATTTCCATTTTAGAAATTCGCACGGATCTAGACCTGGAGGCGGTTTTTTGTCATATTCATCTTTATACGCCTTATGATCAATGTCCGCTTGCGGATCTGTAAAGCGGGGAGGCTTTGCCGCCATCCAAGAAGGCCAAGTTATCCCATCCCAATTCCATGTCGGCAAAAGCGGACTTGGTTTTGTCAGATCTGGCAAAGACGGCGGTGCTGGTCTAGGGCCATCAGGGTTCCATACCGGCGGCGGTGGGGGACAGACTCCATTCACACAGATGCGCACGTCAGGTGCCAATCCGCTTGGATCGGCCAAGCTCAACGGGTTTGCCGAGACATATGCAAACGTGTTGATGCCTCCGGCCAACCCGATCGGATCACTCTGCGTGTACTGCCCGCCCGCCGCGTTGTAGTACCGGCGGTAGTTGTAGAACAGCCCGCTCTCCTGGTCCGCATACTGCCCCGGGAACCTCAGGT
>NZ_JBFUGW010000348.1:0-5576 GCF_056402735.1 Rhizobacter sp. P3_C12 | reverse complement strand
TCCTGAACCTGAAGATGGAACGCGTCTGGCAGCGCGACTACGCCAATCACGCCGAAGCGATGATCGATGTCGCCGACTACATCGCCTGCTTCTACAACCCCGTCAGGCTCCATTCCACACTCGGCTATCGCTCGCCCGTCGAGCATGAGCGTCACGCCGAACACACTCACTGAGATTCAACCCAAACCAACTCATTGGCGTGTCCGAAAAGACTTGACCACGACACACCAAGGGCATCGAGGACTTGACGACGGAGCACTTCTTCTCGGCGTATATGACATACCGATGGCCGATGCCTGCAAACGCCGCAACTCCGATTGGCGACCTGCGACACCAGAAGCGCCAGCTAATGGTCGGTGGTGCAACTTCTGGTACGAGCACTATCAATAATCAAGGCGAGCGCCGAGTCGCTGAGATGGGTAAGGCCGCTTGAAGGACGTCGGCCACTTCGTCGCGCCGATAGCTGGCTTTGCCGCCAAGTCGGCGCCGATCAAGATCGAAGCGTTCGCGTGGTACTTGCATGCAGTCAAGCTGATGGAGTACTTCAATCCAAGCGATATTCGGGCGTGCTTCGAAGCGATGCATCTGCCAGTTCCCAATGTCGCGGCGGCGTTGGCAGGAATCCTGGACAAACGGCCCATCCGCCTCATACGAGACTCTAAGGGATACAAGCTCGCGAATGCCTCACGTGCCGAGCTAGAAAAGCTGCTGCCCGTTCGAGCGTCTTCGGTCGCCACAACAGCTTTGTTGAGAGGCCTCGTCGACAGAATCTCCCGGCCGGAGCACAAGGTCTTCCTGAACGAGGCGTTGGTTTGCTTCCAGCATGTCGCGAACCGGGCTGCCATCGTCATGATCTGGAACCTCGCCTACTCGCACGTCCTGGATCGCATTTTCAGCAACCATCTCGTTGCCTTTAACGCCCAGCGCACGAAGGTCAACCCAAAGCTGCCAGAGGTCACCAGGGTGACCGACTTTGAAGACTATGGCGAGCGCCAAGTGATCGAGATTTGTCGCGGCGCGCGCATCTTCGACGCGACGGTCTGCAAGACCCTGACAGAACGACTGAACCGCCGGAATTCCGCCGCGCATCCGTCTTCGGCGAAATTCACACCCGTCCAGGCCGAGGACATGATCACTGACCTCGTCAACAACGTCTTGCTAAACCCTAACGTATGAACTGGTGGCTCAGCGCTCCGTCGTGGGTCGTCGCGCTGTACTTCGGCGTCGGCTTCGTCGCGAAAGCAGGCTTCCCGCCCAAGGCCGACCTTGTCATAGGCGATGCCCTGTTCGTCGGCTTCACACTATTCTTCCTGTTCTTGCCATTCTTCAACAAGATCAAGATCGGATCATGGATCGAGCTTGAACGCGAGGTCAAGGAGGCAAAGAAGGAGGCTGCCGCTGCGAAGGACGAGCTGCGTGAGTTCAAGGCCGAGGTCCGCAATACCGTATCAGTGATCAGCTCGAACAACGTCAGCCCCCAATTCAACATCCACCTCGCCGACATGCTACGTCAGCAAGGCGAGAAGGTAGATCAAAAGCTTACTCAGCAAGGCCGCGAGAAGGCCGAAGAGGTCACGAAGGAACTGGAGGCGGACGACGACGTCAACTTTGCCCTCGCAAGAGTGCGCATCGAGATCGAGCGGCAGCTTCGAAGGATTCTGGGCCGCAGCTTCATGGTTGCTAGTGCGAACAAGCCGCGGTTTCTGTCAATCAACAACATGTTCGATCAGCTTCTGCAACACGACCAGAGCCTTGCGTTTCTGCGCGAGCCCATGAAGAACGTGCTGTCGGTCTGCAATGCCGCCGTTCACGCGCAGATCATCGCGCCAGAGCAGGCAGGTGAGGCGCTGAAGTTGGGGGCACTGATCATCGCAACACTCAAGCAGCACCCAGGCTCGCAGCCGGAGACAACAGACGCGGAATGAAGGCGTTCGTTCACGACAAGCCAGCGAACCGCGATGAATAGGTATTCGCCTTCGTTGAGGCCTATCGGAAGCTCCGCCCCGGAGATCGGCGACAAGTACGATCGCACGCACGCTATCCTGGCCTACATCTCGCTGACTACGCTGACGCCGGCCAGAGCTGACCAAGGGTGGCTCAAAAGGAGCGCAGCAATCTAGAAGAGTGAGGGAAAGATGGAGAAGCGAGCATTTCGTCGCGAAGAGAGCTTCGCCGCCGAGCGCGTCACGCGCGATTTGGTGAAGCCGTTTCTTGAGTCGAAGGGATACACACAGGTCGAAGACCGACGCGTGAAGCATGGCAGCAGTCAATCCCAACACGTCTCAGCGCTCGATGAAGACCACAAACCGGTAAGGCTCCTGAATCGCCCCGGGTTTTGAGGAGGCTCCAACCCTTGAGAAGATGGAGCCATGAACAAGTCGAACAAGTTCTCACCTGAGGTCTGCGAGCGCGCGGTGCGCTTGGTGCAGGAACATCGTGGGGAGTACCCATCGCTGTGGCTGGCGGTGGAGTCGATCGCGCCGAAGATCGGCTGCGTGCCGCAGACGCTGCTGACGTGGGTCAAGCGCCAGGAGATCGATGCCGGCGTGCGCGAGGGCGTGACGACGTCCGAGGCGCAGCGGGTCAAGGAGCTCGAGCGCGAGGTCAAGGAACTGCGTCGGGCCAACGAGATCCTCAAGGTGGCCAGCGCGTTTTTCGCCCAGGCGGAGCTCGACCGCCGATTCAAGTCCTGAGGGACTTGATAGACAAGCACCGTGACACATTCGGGGTCGAGCCGATCTGCAAGGTTCTGCAGATTTCCCCGTCTGGATATCGACGGTATGCGGCACTTCGGCGCAACCCGCAGGAGCGCTGCGCACGCGCCCAACGTGACGACGTTCTGGCCCCTCGGATCGAGCGCGTCTGGCAGGCCAACATGCAGGTCTACGGGGCTGACAAGGTCTGGCGCCAGCTGGCGCGCGAAGGCACGGCAGCGGCGCGCTGCACAGTGGAGCGGCTGATGCGTCGGCTGGGACTGCGCGGCGTGATGCGAGGCAAGATCGTGCGAACGACGATCAGCGACAGCAAGGCGCCATGCCCGCTGGACAAGGTCAACCGCCAGTTCCGCGCGGAGCGGCCGAACCAGCTCTGGGTCTCGGACTTCACCTACGTGTCGACGTGGCAGGGCTGGCAGTACGTGGCCTTCGTCATTGACGTCTTCGCCAGGCGCATCGTCGGCTGGCGCGTCAGCAGTTCGATGCGAACGGACTTCGTCCTCGATGCCCTGGAGCAGGCGTTGTACGCGCGGCAACCCGAACGGGATCGCAGCCTGGTGATTCACTCCGACCGCGGGTCGCAGTACGTGTCTATCCGCTACAGCGAGCGCCTTGCAGAGGCCGGCGTTGAGCCGTCGGTGGGCAGCAAGGGCGACAGCTACGACAACGCCCTGGCCGAGACGATCAATGGCCTCTACAAAGCCGAATTGATCCATCGCCGTGCGCCTTGGAAGACCAAGGAGTCCTTGGAGCTGGCGACGCTTGAATGGGTGTCCTGGTTCAACCACCACCGCCTGCTGGAGCCCATCGGCTACATCCCACCCGCCGAGGCTGAGGCAAACTACTACCGGCAACTCGCCGAGCAGGCCGCCACGCCGGCCTGACTTAAACCAACCGGCCTCCACGGAACCCGGGGCGATTCACTCCACGTCCAGATTTGCTGGCGCCGCCAGCCCGGGGATGGTCGACAAGTCTCCGCCGCCCAGCTCATGATGAAGATCAAGAACGATGACTGGGACGGTTCCATCAGGGACAAGGTAGCTCGAACTGCCAGTCATGGGGCGACGCATGCGCTGCTAGTTCAGGCAGTCGGTTCGGAAATTCTGCATGCGGCTCGCATTCCCCTCGACGCCATCCTTCCGATCTGGAAGCAACAACGAGCCATCAGTGACCGCTTGATCGCCCGCGGAGCCCTTCGTCGACAGAGAAAGAACCATGCGGCGAACGGCAACAGTCCAACCATCTGGCTTCAAGACGATCGCAACCCGCTTGCGCATCAAGTTCCTGACGCCCTGTGGAACTTCATAGGTGTTGTCAACGTCGTGGCTTTGCCAGATTTCAGCCCGCTCGACGCGCTAGCGGTCGACGACACGTTTGACGACATCGCTGCCGACTACTCGCAGCTCGGCTCAGACGGCGCGCCGAAGTCTCGTGTGCCTCGGTCGTCAGTCAAGCGCGATCAACGCGTTCGCGAAGAGGTGTTGAAGCGCTGCGAGGGTCGGTGTGAACGCACTGGTTGCAGGAACGCTCGCCCTTGGTCCGGCTTCTTCGATGTGCATCACATCCTGGGGGTCGAGACAAGCGACCGTGTCTGGAACTGCGTCGCGCTGTGCCCGAACTGTCATCGAGAGGCACACTTCTCGCCTGACCAGCAGGCCATCAATCGCAGCCTCCTCAAGTACGCAAGCAAGTTCAGGTGACGCATGGACTCAGGCAACGTATCAGCCATCATCAGCGCAGGCTCAGGGCTTCTGGGCGTTGCCATCGGAGCCCTACTGACCTACCTCCGCGAGCTTCGCGTGGAAGAGGTCAAGGACAAGAGGGACACGTCGTACCTCGCGATCCTCGTCGTCTCTCACCTTGACCGCTTCGCCAACGGCTGTATGCACGTCGCCTACGACGACGGCACGTCCGAGGGACGGCCCGCAGGCACTGATAGCATTTATCACACTCCGACTGTTAAGGCTCCGGAGTTCGCCCCCCTGGACATCGCGGTCGAGTGGCGGGTACTTCCGCGCAAGCTGATGTACGACATCCTGGAAATTCCTGCCAAGCAGGAACATTTGGAAAACCAGCTCGACGGCGTGCGGGAGTTCGACGACCCGCCCGACTACACGGAGTTCTTCTGGCGACGCCGTCGGGACTACGCTGGGCTTGGCCTTCAGGTGTCGGCTGTCGCAAAGCGGCTACGTGAGTTTGCCGAGTTGCAAATCGAGGAAGCCAAGCCAGGTGAATGGAACCGCGATGTCGGCATGCAAGAGGCCATCCATAAGATCGACAAGGACCGCGCTGAGTACGAACGTCGACAAGCCTTGTACCGCGCGCAGAACCCGTTGCCGGACCCTCCACCAATCGGCGCGTAGCGATGGGTCTGCTCGTGTTCATCGGCCTCAACGTCTTGCTTGTCATGGGCATCTCGGCCTGGGAGAACCACTTCTACCGAAAGATGTACTTCAGGGACAAGTGACGAGCCACTCAGATCAACTTCCCAAGGGTGGATTCGTCGGCCGAACCTGGCCAACACTATTCCCCTCGCCAACACACCAAACCCGTGCCGAAGATCGAAACGGGATCAACTTGCGCATGAATCACGCCACCCAGATCTGCGCGCCGTTCGTGACGCAGCTAGGAGAATTCGTCGACGACTGGATGTTCAAGCGCACTAGGGATGAGCTGATCAATTCAATGTCTGGAGCCGACAGCTTCTCTGCGAATGCATTGCACCGCGGCGAGCGCACGTTTGCGTGGATTTCGAATGATTGGCGAGCTCGTCTTAACCTTCAGGGCGCACTGACCCCTGCAGGCCTGAGCAGCGGCCTCTTGGCGATCATGAGGTTGGCCTTGGCGATCATGAGGTTGGCC
>NZ_JBFUGW010000347.1:0-5591 GCF_056402735.1 Rhizobacter sp. P3_C12 | reverse complement strand
CGCCTACATCGGCTACTCCGGCACCTGGAACACCAGCATCTACGACCTGGTGCCGGCCAACATCCCGAACTACTTCACGCACGTGAACCTGGCCTTCGCGAAGCCGAACACGCCGTACGTGAAGGGCAGCTACGCGTTCGACCAGTCGATCGCCGGCTTCGAGTTCGCCGAAGGCGCCTCCGGCAACAACGGGCAGCGCTTCTTCAGCGCGCAGCAGGCGCAGGACCTGCGCAACAACATCGCGGCGCTGAAGGCCCGCGGCACGCAGGTGTGGCTGTCGTTCGGCGGCTGGGCCTACAGCCAGGGCAGCGAATGGGCGAACTACAACGCCCGGGGCGTCGTCGACCTGGCGCTGGACCTCGGCGCGTCAGGCGTCGACCTCGACTGGGAAGTGAACGGCGCGTCGTGCAACAAGCTCGACGCCGCCAACTTCAGCTGCAACACCGATGCGCAGATCGTCGGCATCATCGATGCGACCTACGCCGAGATCCAGTCGCGCGGCGCCAAGCTCGGCATCTCGGTGGCCGGCTGGTCGACCGGCGCCTACTACGTGAAGGGCTCGCCGTTCGAGGAAGGCAAGGTGCAGTGGGGCTCGCCGTTCGGCGGCGTGATGTACACCGCCGTCAAGACGCGCGGCAGCAAGCTGAGCCACGTCAACCTGATGTCGTACGACGGCGGCGACTACTACGACCCGCGCGAGGGCTACGAGTCGTACCGCGCGATCTACAGCGGCCCGATCCACATGGGCATGGAGATCGCCCCGGAAGGCGCGGGCGGCGCGGTGCTGAAGATCCCGGCCAACGGCGTGCAGTACGACGCCGACATGCTGAACGGCAGCAACAACATGGCGACGCCGTACTACAACGTCGAGACGCTGGTGAACTACGTGAAGAACAAGGGCCGCTCGAACGACGGCTTCATGATCTGGCAGATCTGGAAGCAGCGCGTGCACATGCCGGCACCGGCCGGCGCGGCCACCGAGAACTCGGCCGGGCAGTACGTGTGCCGCAACCTGCCGCTGAAGGGGGATTGCAACCAGACGATCCCGAGCCTGCCGAAGCTGTGAAGCTTCCGTAGGGACCGAGGCCCAGGGGGCCGTCAGGTTGCCGCCAAGGCGACCGCGTCGGCCCCCGCCGGCGTGCGCATCGGCGCCGCCGGGTCGGTCACCGCACGCCACACCGCCTCGGCGACATCCCGTGCGTGCGTGACCGGCGTGCTGGTGTCGCGCAGCGCGGCGAACACGCGTGCCGTGAAGTCCGCATAGGCCTCGTGCGCGCTGCCGGCCATGAGCCGGCGGGCGTTGTCGCCGAAGCTGGTGCCGGGTGCGCGCCCCGGCAGCACCACGCGCACCCGCACGTTGAACGGCGCCAGCTCCAGCGCGAGCGATTCGGTGAACGCATTCACGGCCGCCTTGCTCGCGGTGTAGACCGACAGCAGCGGCAGCGGCTTCAGCGTGACGCTCGACGTGACGTTGACGACGACGCCGGCGCGCCGCTCGCGAAACTGCGGCAGCACGGCCCGCGTCATCGCGATGGTGCCGAGCGTGTTGGTCTCGAAGATCGCGCGGGCGCTGTCGGGCGTGATGCCTTCGAGYGGCGCCAGCAGGCCGACGCCGGCGTTGTTGACGAGCGCATTGACCGGCCCGGCCGCCTCGACGCAGCGGCGGATGCTCTCGGCATCGGTCACGTCGAGCGGCAGCACGCGCAGGCGGTCGGTGTGTGGCAGCAGATCCTCGCGCGGCGTGCGCATCGTCGCGATGACGCGCCAGCCCTGGTCGAGGAAGAAGCGCGCCGTCTCGAGGCCGAAGCCGGATGAGCAGCCGGTGATCAGGACGGTGGGGACGCTGGATCGGGTGGACATCGGGAACTCCATCAGGTTGGCGATGCCCGCACGATACGCAGCCGGAACCGGACTGACTACACTCTGGAGTCCATTGATTTGTCGAGAGAGTCCTGCATGGTCGATCCGTTGGCAGAAGTCGTGTCCTTGCTGCAACCCGGGGCGCCGTTCTCGAAGCTCGTCGTCGCTTCGGCGCCGTGGGCGGTGCGCCGCGCCGAGATGGGCCGGCCGTTCTACTTCGTCGTGCTCGAAGGCGGCTGCCACCTGACGATCGACAGCCCGGGCGGTGGCGAAACGATCACGCTGCGGGAAGGCGACTTCGCGCTGATCCCCGCTGCGCGCGGCTTCGCGACGTCCAGCCTCGACCGGCAGCCGCCGCGCGCGGACGAAGCCGTCACCACGCCGATCGCGCCGATGCCGGGCGGCGCACGCGTCGGCGACCCGAACGGCGCGGTCGACGTGCGCATGCTGGTCGGCCACTGCRTRTTCGGCTCGCCCGATGCAGCGCTGCTGGTACCGCTGCTGCCGCAATGGGTGCATGTGCGCGGCGAGCGCCGGCTGTCGACGCTGGTGCAATTGGTCGGCGACGAATCGCGCACCGACCGGCCGGCGCGCGAGATCGTGATGGCGCGCCTGCTGGAGGTGCTGCTGATCGAGGCACTGCGGGTGCCGGCCGGCAGCGCGGCCGGAACGTCGACCTCGGCGGGCCTGGTGCGTGCGCTGGCAGATCCGAAGCTGGCCGTGGCACTGCGACGCATGCACGAGCGGCCGCAGGATGCGTGGACCATCGCGCAGCTGGCGCAAGAGGCAGCGATGTCACGCTCGGCCTTCTTCGAGCGCTTCAGCCGCGCGGTCGGCGTGGCGCCGATGGCGTACCTGCTGGCCTGGCGCATGGCGCTCGCGCGGCAGATGCTGCGGCAGCGCGAACTCGCCATCGCCGAGATCGCCGAGCGCGTGGGCTACAGCTCGGTCAGCACCTTCGGCGTGGCGTTCACACGGCATGTGGGGATGCCGCCGGGGCGGTATGCCAGCCGAACGCTTTACGATCCTGTCTGATTCCTGCGCCTGAACATGCCTCACTTCCTCTTTCCGTTGCCGTCTGGCGCAGGCCGCATGCAGCGGGCGTGCCGAAACTCTGGAAGCCTGGCCTGTGAGTGCTGACATGCCGGGAGGCGATCCGTTCGAATCACCGGATCAATACATCGCGCGACTGAGGAACAGCCCCGAGGCCAGGGGCGCCGTGGCACGAGGAAAAGTACAACGGCTCGCTGAACACGATCCGGTGCAGGCACTGCAGGTGGCACGCAGCATCGAGCACCCCTGGTATCGCTGCCAGGCCATCGCGTCCATCGCGGAGATGAACCCCACCGATCAGGCTGCGGAGAGCCTGCTGGACGAGGCCTTTGCGGCGGCCTACAGCCAGGATGAGCCGAATCGCATCGCCTCCGTCGCGCTGTGGCCGTTGCGCCTGCTGGTCCACAGGGCTCCAGGCAAAGCGGCAGCGCACGCGCGTGAGCTCCTTCAGATCATTTCCCGAGAGCCTCACGGGCTTCGCAAGCTGGATGGGCTTCACGCCATTCTCGTGGCCGTCGAGCCAGCGACTCCGGATCAGCGCATCCCCAGCACCTCGACCACCGCATCGATCACCGCCTGCGGCTTCTCGGCCGGAATGTTGTGCCCCGCGCCGGCGACCACGCGATGGACTCCGCGGCTCGACAGCGCCACCACCTCCTCGTGCGTCTTCAGCACCTCGGCCTCGAAGGCCTTGTCGAGCTCGCTCCGGGGCTTGCCGGGTGCCGCATACAGACTGACGCCGCGGGTCAGGTAGACCAGCGGCAGGTCGCCGAAGCGCTTGCGCGCGGCGCGCAACTGGGCCGCGCTCTTCGTGTGGTACTGGAGGTACTCGGCGTGCACGGCCGTCTGCCGCTTGAGATCCAGCCGTGCCGAGCGCACCACCGGCCACAGCAGCGGCCCGTAGAGTTCGGCGCTGTCGCCCACGCATTGCACGTACGCCTCGCTCCCCGCCTTCATGCCCTGGCGCACCGCGCGGTAGCAGCCCTCGTCGATCGCCTTCTCTTGCGCCAGCAGCTTCGAGAACTTGCCACCGGTGACGCGGCTGCCACGCGCGGGCTCGTCCTCGTGCTCGCTGTCGACGATCACCAGGCCGCCGACCTCCTTCGGCCAGGTGTAGGCGTAGAGCTGGGCGATGCGGCCGCCCATCGAATGACCGACCAGCACATAGGGCGGCTTCAGCTTCGCCCGCTGGAGCAGCACGTGCAGGTCCGCAACCGCCTGCGCATGGGTGGCGGGCCGGGTCGTGGCGTCGCTGAAACCGTACCCGGCGCGGTCATAGACGCAGGCGGTGGTCAGCTTCGAGACGGCCGGATGCACCTTCAGCCAGTCCCAGCCGTCACTTTCCAGGCCGGCATCGAAGATCACCACCGGGCCGCCGCTGCCGCGGCAGTACAGGTTCAACCGACGGCCGTGGTCGACGTCGATCAGCTGATGCGGCTTCGCGTAATCGGCCGCCTCGTCAGGCACCGCGGCTTGCGCGAAGCTGCCTGATGCGGCACCTGCCAGGACAAGGGCCGCGAGCAGCGGACGCAAGGCGCGGAAAGAGAAGTTCGACGACAGAGTCGGCATGGGATGGCAATGCCGCGAGGCATGTTGGAGCGGTGCGCGATGGTATCGGCGGATCACAGCCACCCCTCTTGCTCGGCCTTCACCAGCTGCTGCGCCATGTGCTCGCACAGTCGTCGCAGCGTCTCTGGCACACCCGGCCGCTCGCGTATGCGAGCCAACGTCGCGGGATCATGGTGATCATCCAGCGCCAGCTTCTGCCGGGCCGCAGCGAGCTGATCGACGCCCATCAGATGCGGCTCCCACGGCAGCCCGCGGCCCTCCCACAGGCTGCCGGCCGTCAGCGCGATCTCGACGCCCGCCGGATCCGGATCGGCGCTGATGCGCGCCGGCGCGGGGGCCAGTTCCAACAGCGCGCCGACGGCTGCCATCCAGTCGCCCGGTGGCCGCCCTGGCAGCCAGACCAACGCGACGCCGTCCTCGCGTTGCGCCGCCTGCCGCTCGAAGCTCGCGCGGTTCTCGATCAGCCAGTAGTGCATCGGCGCCACCGCCCGCGCCAGCTTCAGCAAGTCACGCGCCGCCAGCCCCACGCAATGCAGCGCCCGCAGATCGCAGCGGTGATCGGGCGCCCATGCCAGATCGAGTGCGCCTGCCAGCCACACCTGCTGCGCGAACCGCTCGATGCCCAGCGCAGGCAGGTCGACGTGCGCATCCAGCCATTGCCACTCCGCGGTCGCGAGCGACTTGGTCTTGCCGCGCGCCTGCAGTTCGAAATCCCGCCGCGTGCCGGTGTGCTGCTCGTCCTGCCAGTTCGCCAGCGCATGCAGCAGCTCGATGCGGCGCATCAGCGTCGCCAGGTTCAGCGCCGAGYCGCCCTCCGCCAGCTCGGCCGCGGCCGCCTGCAGCGCCTCGCGCGCTTGCACCCAGTCGGCCAGCGCCTGCAGCAGCTCCGCACGCTGGTCACGCCGCGATTCGAGCGTGCCCAGCCCCAGCAGCTGCTTCAACGCCGGCAGGTGCAGCCAGGTGATAGCCTGCCGCAGCCAGCCGTTCCTGCCCTGGCGATCCGTGACGCTGATCCAGCCGTGGTTCAGCAGCAGCGTCGCGAGGTCTTCCACCTCCTCGATCGACGCGCGCGACTCCTCCGACCGCAGCAGCGGCAGCCACTGCCGCGT
>NZ_JBFUGW010000346.1:0-5610 GCF_056402735.1 Rhizobacter sp. P3_C12 | reverse complement strand
GCGGTGGCCTGCGCGCGGGCCGCGGTGCGCCACCTGGAGACGCTGCCGAACGAGCCGCGGCTGGTGGCGGCGCGGCTGCTGCTGGCCGACCTGCTGGAAGACCAGGGCGACTACCCCGGCGCCTACGAGGCCTACGCCGAAGGCTCGCGCGTGGCCGCCGAGCAGCAGCGCGAGGCGATCGCGCTGCGCGCCGAGATGCTGGCGCTCGACCGCGATGCCGAGCAGGTGCTGCGCAGCACCGAGCAGACGCTGGCCTATGCGCAGCGGCTGTCCAACGTCGGCCACCTGGTCGCGAGCATCAACCACGAGCTGAACCAGCCGATGGCGTCGATCCGGCTGGTCGCCGAGACGGCGCTGGAGCTGATCGACAGCGGCGAGACGGCCGAGGTGATGGCGAACATGCGCACGATGCTGAAGCTGTCGACCCGGCTGACCGACCTGACCGCGCAGCTCGCCGCCTTTCCGGCGCGCTCGACCGCGCAGGTGCAGCAGCTGAGCCTGCGCCAGGCGGTGCTCGAGGCGCTGGGCATGCTGCGCTCGCGGCTGGTGCAGACGCCGTGCGAGATCGAGATCGGCTTCGACGATGCGCTGGCGCATGGCTTCGAGGGCCAGCTGGTGCGGGTGATCGCGAACCTCGTCAACAACGCGCTCGACGTGCTGGAGCCGGTGCAGGCGCGCCGCATCGAGTTCGCTTGCGCGATCGACGGCGAGTTCGTCGTGCTCAGCGTCACCGACAACGGCCCGGGACTCGCGCCGCCGGTGCTGGAGCGGCTGTTCCAGCCGTTCTTCTCGACCAAGGCGGCGGGGCGCGGGCTGGGCCTGGGCCTCGCGCTGTCGCGCGACGTGATGCGCGAGATGGGCGGCGACCTGCGCGCGCGCAACGGCAGCGCCGGCGGCGCGGTGTTCGACGTGCGGCTGCCGCTGGAGGATCCGACGACGGTGCCGGGGAGTTTGTAGTTCCGTCCCCGTGATGGAACGATTTGCCGTGCGGCCCCACTCAAGCGGCGTGGAAGGAGCACGACATGAAACGAACAGCGTCTGACTTGTCACCCAGGAGGGCCTCGCCGCTGACGCAATCGCCTGCGCGATCGCCCCCCCAATCTCCGCCGAGATCGCCGCCGGCGAGTTCGTCGGACACCGAAGCGTTCGAGGACTCGAGCGAAGACTCGTCGGTCCACCCGATCGAGCAACTCTGGTCGGTCATGAATGACGCGTCGAAGTCCACTGCGGAGCGCGAGGCCGCTGTCCGCACCTGCATCGGCAGCCTGCCGATCGGCCAGCGCAGAGGAATATTCTCCTTCGAGACCGAGCATTGGCAGGTTCTGGAGGCGATCACCCTGCTGGAGATGCCGCAGGAGTGCGCAGAGCTGTTTGTCGCGAGCTACCTGAAGGCGGACTTCCCCTTGCAGCCGGCGGGAATCCTGCACGGCCTGACCGTGGTCAAGGCGGCGCGGAGCGCCCTCGGCGGCTTGGCGATGTGCCCGACTCGCGACGGCCGCTCATTGGTCGTGAAGCACGTGATGGAGATGGCGACCTTGTGCGCGGTCTGCCCCATCACCTGCCGGAGTCTGCTGGCGATGGCCTTTCGAGGCCACGAGTCGCTGCTTGCCGATGTCCACGCCGTCTTTTGCGAGGAGATCGAGAGGCGCCCGCGGCCATCCGTGCAGATATGCATCGTGGCGCTGGCCTCGTTGCACAGCCTGTCCGGTGCGAACCCGTTGGATGTGACGAAGGGCCCGCAGTCACTGTGCGCGGAAAGCCTGATCCTGCATGAACTGGTCCGGATCAGCGTGCAGCAGTGCTGCGCGATCATTCATGTCGCGCAGACCCTTCAACTTGGACAGGCGCTGGAGAGGGGCGACTTCGAGAGGGTGAAGACGAACGCCGGAGAGGTGCGCGCGCTGATGGGCTCGAACGCGAACGAGGAGGGTATCGGGGAGTTTCTGCAGGCGGCCGGGCTGGTGCAGGCGTGGTCGGTATCGCTCATGTATCAGTTGACGAACTGACCTCATGACGCGGGCGGTCCGGCCAGCACCTGCGCGACGAGAGAATCCGCCCCGAACGCGGAGCGGTTGGCCTCGGCCAGCAGCGCGATCGCAGCCAGCCGGCAGGCCTCGCGGTCATGCGCCGGGCTGTTGTCGAGCGGGTCGCTCATCAGCCCGTCCGTCACGCGGTCGACCAGCGCCTCGAAGCGGCGCACGGCTTCGTCGCGCAGTTCGCCGAACGCGGTGTCGTCGAAGGCGAGGTCATTCCTGGCGGGGGTGGCGTGCAGGGTCATGTCGTGGGTCCGGTGGTCGAGGCGGTCGGCGCGCTCGGCAGGGTCGATTGCGCGGAGAAGAAGTCGGAAGACGTGGCGGATGACGAGGCCGAGGCCGGCAGGGTGGCGCTCGGCTTCGGGGTGGTCGGCCTCGGGGGCAGCGGCGGCGGCTTCGCGCCGGACGGCGCCGGCTGCAGCGCGGTGTCCAGCTGGCCGAGGCCGGACTGGAAGCGCTGGATCATGTCGTGGATCGCCTGCAGGCCCGTCCTGGCCTCGCCGAGCATCTGGTTCACCAGGGGCGGCGCGAAGTTCTGGTACAGCGCGCTGCCCTCGATGTCGTGCAGCGCCTGCAGGAATTCGCCGGCCACGCGCGAGGCGCGGTCCGAGCCGCGCACTGCGACGGCCATCGGGCCTTTCAGCGCGGAGTGCGCCGCATCGCGGATCGCGCCGAACGGGCCCGGCGGGATGTGTCCGGGGTTCGCGGTCGGTGTCGTGGGCTTCGTGGGTTTCGCGGGTTCCGTGGGTTCCGTGGGCCGGGTCGGTGCCGCCGGTCCCGTCGAGCCTGTCGGCAGCATCTGCGCCAGTTGCGACAGCTGCGCCACCCCCTCTCCGAGCCGGCCCATCTGCCCGAGCAGCGATGCGTTCTGCAGGCGCGGGCGCAGGCCGGAGAGGCCCTGTTGCAGCGTCGCGGCGCTCGGCAGCTTCGAGGGCAGGCGTTCGCTCAGCCCGCTCAATCCGCTCATCGTCTTCGAGGCGAGGCGCGACGCGCCCGTCGCCTTTTCGGCCAGGCCGGGCGCTGCCTTGACGACCTGCTGGGCCACGCGACCGAGCGCCTGGGCGCTGCTCTTCAGCAACAGCGGATTGATCGGAGGCATGCGGGTTCCTTGCAGCAGTGGCGTCGTTGGCCGCAACGGTAGGGCCGCCGGGCCGGGCCGGCRGTGGCCCGGTGCGAAGCCGCGCATGACGGCGCGAAGTTGCCCGCGGCCGCCCGTGCAAGGGTCCGGCAGGGCGCTACGATCGCCGCATTGCCTGCATCGACCGAACGACACGTGAAGCCCTCGATCCCCGACAAGACCATGCAAGACCCCGCCAAAGCCGCCGGCCCCGCCTCCACGCCGGTGACGCGCGTGCTGGTGATCGAGGACGACGAGGCCTTTCGCGTCAGCGTGAAGCGTGCGCTGGAGCTGGCCGGCTACGAGGTCAGCCTGTTCGAGGACGCCGAATCGGCGATGGAGCAGATGGCCGCGGTGGCGCCGGCTGCCGTGCTGACCGACCTGCGGCTGCCGAAGGCCGACGGCCTGTTCGTGCTGCAGCGCGCACGCGAGAAGGATGCCGACCTGCCGGTCGTGCTGATGACCGGCCATGGCGACATCCCGACCGCGATCCAGGCGATCCGCTCGGGCGCCTACGATTTCCTCGAGAAGCCGTTCAGCCGCGAGCGCCTGCTGGCGGTGATGCAGCGCGCGGCCGACCAGTACCGGCTGGTGCAGGAGAACCGGCAGCTGAAGACGCGGCTGGCCGAGTCGTCCGGCATCGACCAGATCGTGCGCGGCGACGCGGCGCCGGTGCGCGAGCTGCGCGACCTGATCCTGCGCCTGGCGCCGACCCCGGTCGACGTGCTGATCCACGGCGAGACCGGCACGGGCAAGGAGCTGGTCGCGCGCTGCCTGCACGATTTCGGCCGGCGCAGCGGCAACTTCGTCGCGCTGAACTGCGCGGCCATCCCCGAGAGCCTGTTCGAGAGCGAGCTGTTCGGCCACGAGGCCGGCGCCTTCACCGGCGCGGGCAAGCAGCGCATCGGCAAGATCGAGCACGCGAAGGACGGCACGCTGTTCCTCGACGAGATCGAGGCGATGCCGCTCGCGCTGCAGGCCAAGGTGCTGCGCGTGATCCAGGAGCGCGAGATCGAGCGCCTGGGCAACAACAAGCCGATCCCGGTGAACTTCCGCGTGGTCGCGGCGACCAAGGTGAGCCTGGAAGACCTGGCGAAGAAGGGCGAGTTCCGGCCCGACCTGTTCTACCGGCTCAACGTGGCCTCGCTGAAGATCCCGGCGCTGCGCGACCGGCTGGGCGACATCCTCGGGCTGTTCCAGATCTTCGTGCAGCAGGCGAGCCTGCGCTTCCAGATGCCGGTGCCGTCGTTGACGCCGGACCAGCACCAGGCGCTGCTCGCGTCGCGCTGGCCGGGCAACGTGCGCGAGCTGAAGGCCTGCGCCGAGCGCCTGATCCTCGGCCTGCCGATCTTCGTCGACGGCGAGCCGACGGCGTCGGCGCCGCGCTCGTTCGACGAATCGGTCGCGATGATCGAGCGCAGCCTGCTCGAAGAAGCGCTGCGCCGCCACGGCGGTTCGGTGAAGGCGGCTTGCGCCGAGCTCTCGCTGACGCCGGCGACGATGTACCGCAAGCTGAAGGCGCTGGCGGTGGACCCGTCGGCGTACAAGGATCCGAGCACGGATCCGGCAGGCTGAGGCGATTCCCGATACTCCCTTGCGCGTGCGCTTCGCCGACATCGACCGCCGTGCTCATGAAGGATGAGCCCCTCGTGTCCGAAGGCGCGACCTTCGGCGCACGAATTGCGGGTGGCATCCGAAGCCCTGCCCGCGGGCATCGTTAGTCCACGCGAAACGGTCGCGCAGCGCGACGTTCGACGACTGTCGCAGTCGTGAGAGAGCCCCCCTCGCGTTCTTCTCAAACTTGATTCGCCCGCCCACGCGTCCACTGTCGGATGCGCATCGGGCGAGCCTTGGCACGCCCGTTCATTTCCAGGGCGCGCCACGACGAATCAAGCACTTGCAGGTCAATTTGAAACCGCTTGCAAGCGGCGGGGCCGTCGCACAGCCATACATCGCTTCGTGGCACATGGCTTGCGGAACGAGACCGTCAGACATCATTGAACACATAGGGGAGTCTCGTGAACAAAGCAGCCTTGTTGATCGAAGACAAAGACACGCAACTGGTCGTGCGGACCGCATTGGAGTGCGCCGGTTTCCAGTGCGAGGTCTACGCGTCCACCGGTACGCTCTTGCGCGGCATCAAGCGCGACGACCATGGACTGATCGTCGTCGACGTCGACGACCCGGCCACCGATTGCAGCGCGCTCGTCGACTGGCGCCGCAACTGGCTGAATCCCGAAGTGACTTTGGTCGCCCTCGGCCGCACCGACCCGCTGACTGCCGCCCGCGTGCTGAACGCCGGTGTCGACGATTTCGTCGCGAAGCCGGTGCGCGGTGCCGAGCTGCTGGCGCGCATCGGCGCCGCGGCGCGCCGGCGCGTGCCGGCCCCGGCCGAGACCGGCCCGAGCGTGGCCGGCTGCAGCATCGACCGCGGCGCCAGTGCCGTCGTCTCGCGCTCGC
>NZ_JBFUGW010000345.1:0-5617 GCF_056402735.1 Rhizobacter sp. P3_C12 | reverse complement strand
CAGTCTTCGACCACGCCGATCAGAGCCCGCCGCACCACGTCGGCGATCTCGGCACCGAGCACGCGTTCGCCCGCCGTCGGCTGGTACTCGAGATGAGTTTCATAGGGTGTGCCACGGGCGAACTGCAGCGACGCGACGCGCGTCACCGGTAGACGCAGTCCACGGTTGACGATGATGCCCATCAACTCGGCGAGCGCCGCCGGCCGGTCGCCGGACGCGCCAAGTGCGGTCGCATACGACGGCGTCAGCGACCTGAACGGATAGCCCAGCCGCAGCCATGCACGCTGGATCTCCGCGAAGGCTTCCAATTCGAGCACGTTACGGATGCGCGCGTCCTGCGCGCCCTTGTTGCGCGTCTTGAACAGCCACAAGTAGACCTCCTGCCTTTCCTCGCGGCTGGCCCCGAGTGCATCACCCAAGGTGGCGTTGGGATACCGGCGCAGATAGGCCACCACCCACAGCTCCAGCGGGTGCATGCCGGCGAGGTGGCCACGGTCGGCCAGCGACCAGCGAGCCGGCCCGTACTTGTCGTGCAGCGCTTGCAGCGTCGCGACAGACAGGTCGGCTTGAGGCAGGTGCCGCGCGAGGAAGGGCAACAGGCGGTCTGCAGCCGCGTCCGGTTCGAGGCCGTAGAAGGCCGCGGCCAACCGCGGGGGCGTCGGCCGCGCGCCGCGCTGCAGCAGGTCTTCGGCGTCCTGGGCCGACTTGCCGGCGTACTTGCGGTAGAAGCGGGTGATGAATTCACGCCCTTCCTTGTCGGCGAAGCGCGCCAGGTAGCCGCTTCGCCGGGGGTCGGAAGGATCCTCCAGCAGCACAGCACTTTCGCCTTCGCCGCGGGCCATCAGGTGATGCACCACGTCGCGCATCAGGCGAATAAACACCAGGTTCACCGAGCGCGTGAGCGCCTCCCGCACGCTCACCGAACGGTGGTTGTCCTGAGGCTCGAAGTTTTCGAAATGGTGCAAGCCGCCGCCGGTGAAGAAGCCCTCGGCGGGGCTGGCCGAGTAGCTGCGCTGCATCGCCGCCTCCAGCATGGTCGCAAGGCCCTTGTCGGTGACGCGCGCGAGATGGTCTCGGGCCCATAGCCCGAGCGGATCGAGCGGGCTGATGCTCAGCGCGGCGAGCTGCTCGGTCGACAGGTCGCTCCAGCGCCCATGCAGTTCGGCGACCAACTCGAGGTAGGTGATCAGCGTGCGTAGCTTGGCGGTGGAGCCGAGGTCAAGGCGCGCGCCTTCGTTGAGGTCGAAGGGCTGGTCGAGATTGTCGGTTTGCACGCGCAATAAATTGCTGCGTTTGCCGCGTTCGAACAGCGTGAAGCTGAAAACGATCCTGCGCGTGTCGTCGCCAGCGTTGAGCAACCGAAAACCGTACAGCCCGGCAGCCTTGGCTGCCCGCGGGTCACCCAGGCCGTGCAGCAGCGCGGTTGCGCTGCGCTGGGCTTCGCCGTCCAGCGAGCTGTCCAGCGCGAGGTCCAGCCGGTCGACATCGTAGGAGCGCGGCATCGCCAGCAGCGCTTGCAGCTTGGCGCGCACCGCTGTCGCCGCCTTCCGTTCGACGAAGGACGCGGGCCGCGTCGCGACGAACCGAGTCGACAACTTCACCGAAAGCGGCAGCGCGGCATCGCGCAACTCCGGCGTGATGATGCCGGCGTCGGTCATCACCCGCAGGTAGCTTTCGGTGAGCAGTTGAAGGGCGGGCTCGCCTTCGGCCAGGTAGTAAGCTGGGCGGCGCTGCGCGATCAGCAGTGACAGCGCTTGCCTGAAGGCGAGCGCACGACGCTGAACGCGCAACAGCCCACTGTCGTCCGCAGTGCCCGCCAACAGGCGGTTCAACTCGCCGAAATCGCGGCCGTACCAGACCCACAGGCCGTCGCCGATGCCGTTGACCTCTCCGAACCCGGGCTGGGCGGACAGCGGCACCGTGTTCAGGTAGTCGACGACGATCTCGCGACGTCGTGCCAGCGTGTTCTCACCGTCCATGTAGGCGCGCAGCGAGGCCGAGACCATCTGGCGCAGCTTTTCCTTGGCTGAATTAGTGCGGCCCTCGGGCGAGTGGCGATACTTCTCGATCTGTGTGGCGAGCGTGCTGCCACCGGCGGCTAGATGCGACTCGTCGACCCGATGCAGCAGCTGATCGGCCACCGCCTTGCCGAAGCGGTCCCACTCGACTGCGGGGTTGCGCGTGGGAAAGCGCGGGTCAAGCAGTTCGCGGTTCTCGATGAACAGCAGCGCGTCGACTAGCAGCGATGGCACCGTTTCGAAGCGTTCGTAGCTGCGCTCGGGGTAGCGTGCAGCGTTCAGCGATTGGCCGCGGCAGTCGCGCAAGCTCAGCCCAGCCTGCGTCTTCTCTCGATAGGGGACAAACAAGCCCTCGTCAGCGAACTCGAGCATCTTCGGCGACATGCGCGCTTGTGCGGAAACAGCAAAGTCCTGGCGCTTGAGGCGCTCGATCAGTTCGGGCAAGTGGTGGTAGCCGAGCCGCTCATCGAAGGGCCCGGCCCCGGGAAAGCGGATCGAAGGGCTGGGCCCAGGCAACACTTCGTAGCGCTGATCCTGCGCAACGACACTCAGCCAAGCCGCCTGCCGCTGCGACGTACGCGCCTCGTCCCTCGCCACGTAGCCGATGCCGAGGGCAACGACCAGCAGCACCGCAGCGATCGTCCACTTACCGAACCGTTTCCACAGGGAAAAGAACGTCGCGGCCGACAAGTGCGCCTCCCCAGTGGGCAAGTCACCACGACCATTCAAGGTCGCGACCCCATCCCCGACGCCACCTGCGGTGCGGTGCGCGCCGTGCTCAGCGAAGTACCAGCACGGGAATCTTGCTGTGGGTCAGCACTTTGTGCGTCTCGCTGCCAAGCAAAAATCCACGCACGCCCCGATGCCCGTGGGACGCCATGACGATCAGATCGCACCCCCTGTCTTGAGCCGTACGGATGATGAGCTCGAACGGGTGATCGCTGGTGGCCGCCACGGTGTCGCAGGCCACCCCCGCTTCCTTGGCAGCTCGGCCAATCACCGCCAAGTATCGATCGGCATACGCTTTGCAATCCGCGGAAAACTGCGACTCGATGTCCGTGAGCATTTCGGCTTGGTAGGCCAAGATGTGGAACTGCGGCATCACGTGGAGGCCCGTGACTTTGGCCTGCACGCTCTTGGCGAACTGCGAACCTCGCTCGATCGCGGCCTCGGACAACGCAGAACCATCCGTCGGCAGGAGCAGATGCTTGAACATATTGCCCTCCTATTGAGAGTAGGCGAAGCAGGGTTTCATTGTGTTCTTCGCCTTCACCCGTGCCACCCCCCGAACCGAAGGGGACGTGGAGGAACTGGCACCGCCGCACGCGCGGTAACAGGGAACGCGCCGAGCCGGCTCCGGTCCAATCAACACGATCACAGTCGCGGAGAGATTCGATGGACACGCCGTCCGCTGGTACCAGGCAGGTGCGCAAGCGCTGGGCACTCGGCGCGGTGGTTATGTACCGTTCCAGGCGGCGGCGTGGTCTAGGCACGCGGCTTCTGGGCACACGGCTTCGTCGCACGGTGATCCGTGCTTGGCACAGGACGCGAACCGGCGTGCTGATCGCATTGTCGATTCTCGTTGGCATGATCGCGCACCAGAGTATGTGGACACGTGATCTGGAGCGGCAACTCGTGCGCGAGCAGCGACACATCGCCAATCTGGCTGAATTGCTGGGCACACTCGAGGGCCAAACCCTCAAGCGCGGCGAACTCGACCTGCTGCGCGAGGAAATGAGCAGGGATCAGGCCGGTACGAACGAGCGAGTCAGGGCGCTTGAAGGCGGGTCGACAGCGGTCAGCCAGGTCATCGCCCGGTCCTCCGGTTCAGTGGCATTCGTCCAGGGAAGCTTCGGCTTTCAAGATCCAGCCACCAAGCGTGCGCTGCGCTTCGCGGTCGCCGAGAACGGAGATCCGATACGAGGGCCCAGCGGGCATTCGCAAATCACGCTCGAAGGCAACGGCCCTCGGATCGACGTCACCTTCACTGGCACGGCCTTCGTGGTGAACCGCGACGGCGTGCTGATCACCAACCGGCATGTCGCACTGCCCTGGGAGGACGGGACAGCGCTGCCAGCGCTCCAGGCGCTCGGCCTCGAACCGGTCATGCGCAGCATGCGTGGCTACTTGTCCGGTGCGAGCGAGCCCTTCGACGTGAGGTTCCTCGGCGCGAGCGACACGCACGACGTGGCCGTCTTGCAAGGTGACGGCGCGGCGCGCGATACGTCGCCACTGCTGCTGTCGAGCGACGCACCAAATCCCGGCGACGCGGCGATCCTGCTCGGATTTCCGGCCGGGATCCGAGCCCTTCTAGCGCGCGCGGGGGATGCGTTTTTCAAGGAGTTGAGCCGTCAGCCTCCCGTGGATGAAGACGAGGTCGTTCTCAAACTCGCCCAGGCGGGACTGGTCAAGCCGCTCGCGAGCCGGGGGATCGTCGGGCAGGTCTCGGGCGAAGCAATCATCTACGACGCCCAAACTGCCAAGGGAGGCAGCGGCGGGCCGGTCCTAAACTTGAAAGGCGAAGTCATCGCTGTCAATCGCGCGATGCTGCTGGAGTTCGGTGGATCGAACATCGGGGTGCCGGCCAGACACGCCCTCGATCTGCTCGAGAAGCTGAAGATCAATCCGGCGGAAGCGCCGCCAGCGCTCGCGCGTCAAAGGTGACCCCTCTGATAGAGCATTGAGAAGCCGGGTGCCGCCTCCACATTCATCAGGCGTCGTCCGCATCGCTACGTGAGCACGAGTGCGACAGGCAGACAATTGCCTCGACGCTCATGCAAAGTGAGGTGATCATGTCCCCGGACAAACTGATTGCGAAGGGCATCGGCGGATGCGTCGTTGCGCTGGGCAACTCTTCTTACCAGCTCACGGATGGCGAGCAAACAAGCGCCGTCGTCGTGCCGGTAACGCTGGTACGCGCGGAACCGTGCCTGCGTCGGTTTGCCGAGTCATCGTCGATCTCATGCGCGGCTGCCAAGGCCCGCGGCTACAGAATCATCCGTAGCTATGACGACGCGGTCGCCCATGGGCTCGCGTAGCCATTGCGTCGTGGCACAACGTGTCCAGACCAAACTTGGGAGCGAACACGCCGCGAGCGATGTACCCACCCCCCCATCAGCGTGGTTTGCACGTCGAGAGTCTCGATGTGTCGACTCAGACGGCCCCAGGGGCGGCTCAAGGCCTCGAGTGAGGTCGCGGCCAAGGCAGGGCTCGATGCCGAGGAGATCAACAAGGCGCAGGCGGGGCGCAGTGCACCCACACCCCAACTGGAGTCTCATGGTCAACCCAATCGTTCCCTGGATTGGCGGCAAGCGACGCCTGGCCGATCTGCTGATCCCGCGCTTTCCGGCGCACAAGTGCTACGTCGAGGTCTTCGCTGGCGGCGCCGCGCTGTACTTCCTTCGCCCGCCGGCGGACGTGGAAGTCATCAACGACATCAACGGCGAGCTGGTGAACCTGTACCGCGTGGTGAAGCATCACCTCGAGGAGTTCGTGCGCCAGTTCAAATGGGCGCTGTCCAGCCGCGAGGTTTTCAAGTGGATCCAGGACACGCCCGCGGAGACGCTGACCGACGTGCAGCGCGCTGCTCGGTTCTACTA
>NZ_JBFUGW010000344.1:0-5629 GCF_056402735.1 Rhizobacter sp. P3_C12 | reverse complement strand
AGGATGTTGGTCTGGAACGCGATGCCGTCGATCACGCCGATGATGTCGGCGATCTTCTTCGAGCTCGCATTGATCTCGTCCATCGTGGTCACGACCTGCGAGACGACCGAGCCGCCGCGCGCCGCGACCTCGGCCGCCGACGAGGCCAGCTGGTTGGCCTGGCGGGCCGAGTCGGCGCTCTGCTTGACGGTGCCGGTCAGCTGCTCCATCGACGAGGCGGTCTGCTGCAGGCTGGAGGCGGCCTGCTCGGTGCGGGCGCTCAGGTCCTGGTTGCCGCTGGCGATCTCGGTGCTGGCGGTGCGGATGCTGTCGCTGGCGGTGTGCACCTGCTGCACGACGCGGCCGAGCGCGGCCGTCATCGTCTGCAGCGCGCGCATCAGGTCGCCCATCTCGTCGCCGCGCGTCACCGCCGGGCGCGGGCTCAGGTCGCCGCCGGCGATCGAGTCGGCCAGCGCGATCGCTTCGCCGAGCGGGCGGCGGATCGAGCGGACCAGCGCGAAGGTGCCGAACAGCGCGCCGAGGATGATCAGCCCGACCACGCCGGCCGCCATCGTCACCGTCTTGCGGCGCTCGACCGACAGCCGTTCACGCGTGGCCTGGGCCGCCTGTTCCTGCAGCGCGACAAAGCCGCGCAGCGATTGCATGTAGGTCTCGACGGCCTGCGCGAAGCCGCCCATCGCCAGCGTGCGGGCGCCCTCCTGGTCGCCAGCTTCCTTCTTCTTCGTGATCTCGGCCGAGGTGTCGAGCACGATCTTGCGATCGGCGGCGATCTTCGCCATCTGCTGCGTTTCGGCATCGGTCTGCGGCATGTCCTTCAGCTGCTTCTGCAGCTCGGTGATCTGCGCGATGGCCTTGTCGTTGGTCTCCTTGAACGCGGCGCGCACCGACGGATCGCTGCTGATCGCGCCGGCCTGGGCGCGCGACACCGCGCCCTCGGTCAGGCCGGCCCAGCGGGAGGCCGTGCGGATCTTGGTTTCCGACAGCGCCAGCGCCTCGTCGGACAAGGCCTGCACCTGCGCCGAGCGCCACGCGGCGAAGGCGATCAGCGCCAGCAGCGCGACGATGAAGGCGCCGACGGCGAACCAGATGCGGGTGCCGATGCGGAGGTCTTGAATGCGCATGATGTTTGCGTCCGGTAGAGGGGTGTGGCGGTCAGGGCCGCGCTTCGAGTCGGAAGGCGCCGACGGCCTGCGACAGGCGCACGGCCTGGTCCTTCAGGCTCTCGGCGGCCGCGGCGCTCTCTTCGACGAGGGCCGAGTTCTGTTGCGTCATCTGGTCGAGCTGGGTCACGGCGGCATTGACGCTGCCGATGCCGTCGCTCTGCTCCGACGAGGCGGCGGTGATCTCGCCGATGATGTCGCTGACGCGTTGCACCGAGCCGACGATCTCGCTCATCGTCTTGCCGGCGTCGGCCACCAGGCGCGAGCCGGCCTCGACGCGGTCGACGCTCGCGCCGATCAGGCCCTTGATTTCCTTCGCGGCCTGCGCGCTGCGCTGCGCCAGGCTGCGCACTTCGCTGGCGACGACCGCGAAGCCGCGGCCCTGTTCGCCGGCGCGGGCCGCTTCGACGGCTGCGTTCAGCGCCAGGATGTTGGTCTGGAACGCGATGCCGTCGATCACGCCGATGATGTCGCTGATCTTCTTCGAGCTCGCATTGATCTCGTTCATCGTCGTGACGACCTGCGAGACCACCGAGCCGCCGCGCGCGGCAACCTCGGCGGCCGACGACGCCATCTGGTTGGCCTGGCGGGCCGAGTCGGCGCTCTGCTTGACGGTGCCGGTCAGCTGCTCCATCGACGACGCGGCCTGCTGCAGGTTCGACGCGGTCTGCTCGGTGCGCACGCTCAGGTCGTGGTTGCCGGTCGCGATCTCGGCGCTGGCGGTCGTGATGCTGTCGGTGCTGCTGCGCACCTCGCCGACCAGCCGGCGCAGCGAGGCCTGCATGTCGGCCAGCGCGCGCGCCAGCTCGCCGGCTTCGCCGCCGGCCTCGATCGACAGCGTCTGCGACAGGTCGCCGCCGGCGATCGCGCGGGCATGCCGCACTGCCTCGCCGATCGGCGCGGCGATCGAGCGGCTCAGCCACCAGCCGAAACCGCCGGCGACCGCGACGCACACCAGCACCAGCACGCCGACCACGGTGGCCGCGAGGCTGGTGCCGGTCTCGGCATGCGCCTGCGCGACGGCGGCGCGGGCCGTGGCCAGCGCGGCGAGCTCGTCGACGGCCGCCTGGTAGGCCTTGTGGGTCTTGTCGTAGTCGCCGGCCAGCAGGCCTTCGAGCGCGACGAAGTCGCCGCTGTTCTTCAGCGCGTCGAGCTGCGGGTCGAACGCGAGCGCGACCTTGCGCGCCTGCGCCGCCTTGTCGAGCAGCGCCTTCATCTCGGGGTCCGACACCAGCGCCTCGATCTTCTTGATCGTCTCGGCGTTCAGGGCCAGCGTGGCCTTCGACTGCTTCGTCAGCTCGTCGGAGAACTCGCCGGTGCCCAGGCGTGCATTCGTCGTCGCGCGCAGCGTGTTCATCGCGGCTTGCGCATTCCAGTCGCGCGCCAGCTGCGTCATCTGCCATTCGGTGGCCGACAGGCGCTTCAGCGTCGACGTGGTCTGCTTCAGCTTGAGCGCGCTGTAGCCGGTGGCCAGCACCATCAGCAGCACCAGCAGGCTGAAGACCAGCCCGAGCCGGGTGCCGATGCGGGCGTTGCGGAAACTGAACTGCATGCGGCGCTCCTGGGGGACAGAGGGGACACGGCGCGCCCGAAGGCGCGCCAGGGGCTTGTCAGGCGCTCAGCCGGAACACCGACACCACACCCGACAGCTTCACCGCCTGCTCCTTCAGCGATTCGGCGGCCGCGGCGGACTGCTCCACCAGCGCGGCGTTCTGCTGCGTCATCTGGTCGAGTTGCGTCACCGCGGTGTTGACCTGGCCGATGCCGTCGCTCTGCTCCGACGCCGCCGAGGTGATCTCGCCGATGATGTCGCTGACGCGGCGCACGCTGGTGACGATCTCGGTCATCGACTGGCCGGCATCCGCCACCAGGCGCGAACCGGAATCGACCTTGTCGACCGAGGCGTCGATCAGGCTCTTGATTTCCTTGGCGGCCTGCGCGCTGCGCTGCGCCAGGCTGCGCACTTCGCTCGCGACCACCGCGAAGCCGCGGCCCTGCTCGCCGGCACGGGCGGCTTCCACGGCCGCGTTCAGCGCCAGGATGTTGGTCTGGAAGGCGATGCCGTCGATCACGCCGATGATGTCGGCGATCTTCTTCGAGCTGGCATGGATGTCGTTCATCGTCGAGACGACCTGCGACACCACCTCGCCACCCTTGCCGGCAGCGCCTTGCGCCGACGAGGCCAGCTGGTTGGCGGTGCGTGCCGAATCGGCGGTCTGCTTGACGGTGCCGGTCAGGTGGCCCATCGATGATGCGGTCTGCTGCAGGTTCGAGGCCGTCTGCTCGGTGCGCGAGCTCAGGTCCTGGTTGCCGGTGGCGACTTCGCTGCTCGCGACCTGGATGCTGTCGGCCGACTGCCGCACCTGCGTGACCATGTCGTGCAGGCTGGCATTCATCTTGCCGAGCGAGCGCATCAGGCCGGCGATCTCGTCGCTGCCGTCGGCCGTGATCCGGCGCGACAGGTCGCCGCCGGCCACCGCGTCGGCGAGTGCCGCCGCCTGCGCCACCGGCACCGTGATCGAGCGCGTCAGCAGCCAGGCGAACACGGCGCCCAGCACCAGCGCGAGGGCGCCGGTCACGCCGATCAGCAGGCGGCCGCGCAGCGCGTCGGCATCGATCTGCTTCGCCATCTGGTCGATGGATTTCCTCTGGTGGTCCACGTAGGCCTGCATCACGGCCACGTAGGCCGGGCCGACGACCTGGAAGCTGGTGTCGTAGATGCGCGTGGCTTCTTCGGCGTTGCCGGCGCGCTTGGCGGCCGACATCCCGTCGCGTGCCACCAGGTAGGTCTTGCGCGTCTCCGCGATGCGGTCGAGCAGCACCTGCTCCTCGGGCGTGGTCGGGAAGGCCTTCAGCGCCTGGGTGATCTCGTTGGCGCGCGCCGATGAGGCCTTGGCCTCGTCGGAGAACAGCGCTTCGAGCGTGGCATCCGGGCTCTTGGCGATCGCCTTGCCGCGGGTCACGCCGATCGACACGTTGCGTGCCCATTCGACGGCCAGGCGCTCCTTGGCGAGCGGCTCGGTCATCATCTGCTGGGTGGCCTGGGCGATGCTGCCCAGGCGCCAGATGCCCACGACCATGATCAGGCACAGCAAGGCGAGGGTGACGGCGAAACCGCCACCCAGGCGTGCGCCGACTCGAACGTCATTCAACTTCATTTCGTCGAGCTCCGGAAAGGTGAGAGGGGTCGATCAGGGGCGTGACTCAGTGGCGCGAGCGGCGCACCAGGCTGCCCACGTCCAGGATCAGCGCCACGCGGCCGTCACCCATGATGGTGGCGCCCGACACGTCATTGACCTTGCGGTAGTTGGCCTCGAGGTTCTTCACGACGACCTGCTGCTGTCCGAGCAGTTCGTCGAYCAGCAGCGCGACGCGCCCGCCCTCGGCCTCGACCACCACCATGATCCCGCTGACGTGCTCGAAGTCGAAGCGCGGCACGTTGAACACGTGCTCCATCTCCAGCACCGGCATGTACTCGTCGCGCACCTCGACCACGCGGCCGGAACCGCCGATCGTCTTGACCATGTCGGGCTGCACCTGGAACGACTCGATCACCGATGACAGCGGGAGGATGTAGACCTCTTCGCCGACGCCCACCGACATGCCGTCCATGATGGCCAGCGTCAGCGGCAGGCGCACCGAGACGCGCATGCCGTAGCCTTCGGCCGAATCGATCTCGACGGTGCCGCCCAGCGCGGTGATGTTCTTCTTGACCACGTCCATGCCGACACCGCGGCCGGAGACATCGGTGACGACGTCGGCGGTCGAGAAGCCGGGGGCGAAGATCAGGCCCCACACTTCTTGGTCGGTCATCGAGTCGGGTGCCGGGATGCCGCGCTCGCGGGCCTTCTTCAGCAGCTTCTCGCGCGACAGGCCGCGGCCGTCGTCGCGCACCTCGATGACGATCGAGCCGCCCTGGTGGGACGCGCTCAGCGTGATCGTGCCGGTTTCCGGCTTGCCCTTGGCGACGCGCTCGGCCGGGGTCTCGATGCCGTGGTCGCAGCTGTTGCGCACCAGGTGGGTCAGCGGGTCGGTGATCTTCTCGACCAGGCCCTTGTCCAGTTCGGTGGCTTCGCCGAGCGTCACGAAGTCGACCTTCTTGCCGAGCTTGGCGGCCAGGTCGCGCAGCATGCGCGGGAAGCGGCTGAACACCATCGACATCGGGATCATGCGGATCGACATCACCGATTCCTGCAGATCGCGGGTGTTGCGGTCCAGGTCGGCGAGGCCGGCGGCCAGCTGCTGGTACAGCGCCGGGTCCAGGCCCTGGCTGTTCTGGGCCAGCATGGCCTGGGTGATCACGAGTTCGCCGACCAGGTTGATCAGCTGGTCGACCTTCTCGACCGACACGCGCAGCGTCGACGCCTCGACCGCGGCGGCCGGGGCCTTCTCGGCCTTCGCGACCGGCTTGGCGGCGGGCTTGGCGGACTCGGCCGGCACGCCGGCGTCAGCGACCGGCGCGGCATCGG
>NZ_JBFUGW010000343.1:0-5636 GCF_056402735.1 Rhizobacter sp. P3_C12 | reverse complement strand
GGCTGTAGGTCCAGCTGACCGTCAAGCTGGGCTGGCCGCTCTGGCTGTAGACCAGCTGCGTCAGCCGGTCGACCCCGTCGTAGGAGTACGTCTCCAGCACGCCGCGGCTGTCCGTGCGGGTCGTCAGGTTGCCGATCTCGTTGTACGTCTGGTTCGCCGTGCCGGTGTCCGGACTGATCAGCTGGAGCGCGTTGCCGAAGCCGTCGCGCGGGTACTGCGTAACAAGGTTCCTCGGGTCGGTGACCTTGGTGGTTCGATCTCCGCCGTCGTACTCGAAGCTCGTCTTGCCACTCTTCGGGTCGGTGTGGTCCTTCACCCGATACAGCGGGTCGTAGCTGAGCCTGGTCTCCAGGTTCAGCCCGCCCGGATCGCGAATGATCTTGGTGCGGTTGCCCTGGGCATCGTATTCATACGCCGTCACCGGCGTCGGCGAAACGGGCGGTGGGGGAAGCTCTGCGTGGCAAAGCGCGGAATTCAACAGGCAGGTCGCAACAACAATGACCCCTGCGCGGGTCGTCGTCTTCATCGATGGGTTCCGGTAGGCAGTTGATCGACTCGTGTCGTCACACCCTCTGAACCTCTGAGGGGAACTGCCCCGACGCCACGAAGGCCCGGATTAAGCGCGCGTCAACTGCACCGGCGCAAGAGCCTGGCGGCCTCTGCGGTCAGCAGGAAAACATTGTTGACAATCTCCTACCCCGCCAGCAACCCCAGCTTCACGCACAGGTCCCGCGTGATCCCCATGTGCCGGTCCAGCTCGTCGAGCAGCGGCTCGATCGGCGTTTTCGAATCATTCGCGGCGGCCTCCTGCAATCGCGTCGCGGTGTCGGCCACGCTGCGCAGCCCCAGGCTCAGCGCCGCGCCCTTCAGCGCATGCGCCTGGCTGCGGATGCTCTCGCGGTCGCGCCGGCCCTGCGTCTGCCGCAGCGATTGCAGCGTGCCGCTGTGCAGGCTGAAGAAGCGGGCCAGCAGCTCCGCATACTTGGCCGGCGAGAGCGCGACGCTGACGTTGTCGACCGTCGCCTGGTCGAGCGGCGAGGCTGGTGCCGCCGCATCGCTGCCGTCGATCGCCGTGAAGACCGTCGAGGGGTGCTGGCCGTAGCGCCCCAGCACCTCGCGCAGCTGCGGCAGGTGCGCCGGCTTCGTCAGGAAGCCGTTCATGCCGGCCTGGCGGGCACGCTCCTGCGATTCCTGGAACGCGTCGGCCGTCAGCGCGATGATCGGCACCTCCCCCTTCGGCAGCGGCATCGCGCGGATCGCACGCGCTGCCGCGAAGCCGTCCATCAACGGCATGTGCAGGTCCATCAGCACGACGTCGAACTCCTGCGCCTGCACCGCGCGCACCGCCTGCTCGCCGTTCTCGGTGAACACCGCCCGGTGCCCCAGCTTGTCGAGCACCGCTTCCAGGTAGGCGCGGTTCACCGGATGGTCTTYGGCCACCAGCACGCGCATCGGCTGCATCGCCGCCGCGCTGTCTGCGGCGGCGCCCGTCGACGTGCCGCCCGCGGGCTCGATCGCCGGCAGCGGCAGCGTCACGACGAAGCGGCTGCCGACACCCGCCTGGCTGCTGGCCGCGATGTCGCCGCCCATCAGCCGCGCGAGGCTGCGCGAGATCTCCAGCCCGAGGCCGGCGCCGCCATGCCGGCGCGACGTGGTGTCGTCGCCCTGCGAAAAGCGCTGGAACAAGCGAGAGAGCATCGCCGCATCCATGCCGATGCCGGTGTCGACCACGCTGAACAGCAGCGCACCGTCGGCATGCTGCGTCACCGCCAGGCTCACCATGCCGGCGTTCGAGAACTTCAGCGCGTTGCTCAGCAGGTTGAACAGGATCTGCTTCAGCCGCGTCGCGTCGGCGCTGACCCACGGCGGCACGTCGGGCGCGATGCTCACCTGCAGCTGCAGGCCCTTCGCGTGCGCCTGCACGCGCATCAGCGCATCCACCTGGCCGAGCATCGCCACCAGGTCCAGCGGCTGCGGTACCACCTGCAGGTTGCCGGACTCGAGCTTCGAGATGTCGAGGATGTCGTTCAGGATCGCGAGCAGGTGGTTCGCCGAATCCTTCGCGGTGTCCAGGAAGCCGGCCTGCTGGCGCGAGAGCGGCGTGTCCTGCAGCAGCGACATCATCCCCAGCATGCCGTGGAACGGCGTGCGGATCTCGTGGCTCATGTTGGCGAGGAACACGCTCTTCGCACGGCTGGCCGATTCGGCCTCGGTGCGCGCCACCGCCAGGTTGTCGGCCAGCGCCTGCAGGCGTGCGCCGCGTTCGGACAGCCCGCGGAACTGCCGCAGCACGACCAGCGCGAAGGCGATCAGCAGCACGCACTGGAACAGCGTCAGCCCGAGGCTCAGCTGCGATTGCGTGCGCACCGCGGCGTTGCGCTGCGACACCCGCTCGTACAGCAGGTGCGAGGCGCCGAGCGACAGGTCGTGCAGCGGCACGCTCAGCCCATCCAGCCGCACCAGCAGCTGGCGCAGCGCGGCCACGTCGAGCGCGGCCACCGGCTTCTCGCCGAGGTAGCGGTCGGCCTCGGCGACGAAGGCGCGCACCTGCAGCATCGCCTGCGTGTAGATGCCGTGGTCCGGCATGATGCGCGCCGCGCGTTCATGGTCGACCAGGCTGATGCGGCTCACGAAGATGTCGTAGCGGTTCTGCAAGGCCTCCGATGCCGCGGCGCGCGATTGCTCGAGCGAGAGGTCGGCCAGCGCGATGTGCATCTGGTTGCGCAGCCGCAGGTGCTCGGTCTCCAGCTGGAAGAAGCTCCAGCCGAGCGCGTCGTTCTGGTAGTGCACGCTGCTGTCGAGCAGGTCGTACTGGCGCCACTGCACGTACACCGCGGCCAGCAGCGCGAGCACCAGCGTGGTGGCCAGCATCGCGAGCCAGGCGCGGCGGGGCGCGGTCACCGGCAAGGGGTCTGGAACGGCCGCCCCGGTCATCGGATCTCGAGCAGGCGCAATTGCCAGACCGCCCGGCCGTAGTGCACCGCGGTGCGCAGCTCGGGCTGGTCGTCGAACGGATAGATGATGACCAGCGGCCCCTTGTCGCGCACCGGCATCGGCTTGTCGTCGAGCAGCCAGGCCACCATCACGTCGCTGGCGGCGGCATCCTCGATCGGGATGTCGACCTTGTAGTCGTTCAGCGCGACCGCCCGCACCACCTGGCCCTGCGCGCCGGCAGCGGCCAGCAGATCGCGCAGCCGCACGCCGGTGAACTTGCGCGGCTTCGAATACCACGGGGTGCGCGTCGAGAAGGTCTGCTGCGGCAGCTTCTGCAGCGCCGCCAGGTCGAACGACAGGCCCTCAGGCCCGTTGCGCTGCTGGATGCTGCCGGCGATGGTCAGCAGCGGCCTGCCCTCGGGCGGCGCGTCGGCCGCAGGCGCGGCACCCGCCGTCCACAGGCCGGCCACGGCCAACAGCGCGCAGGCCCAGCGTTTCCCTCCATGTCCCGATCGTCCCATCTGGCGGATTTTGCATTGGTTTCACATCGCGACGCAGCGTGACGCCACGGCATACTTCAAGCAGATGACATCGACATCCGTGACACGCCTGTTGTTCATGCTCGTGGCCGGCACGCTGGGCCTGTGGCTGGCGAGGCGGGCCTGGGTGGCCTGGCGCGAGCGCTCGGGCCTGCGCGTGATCCGCGAACAGGCCTTCCCGGCCTTCCTGCGCGGCAAGATGCACCGCCTCTACCCGGCGCTGGACGAGCAGGCGCTGGGCGACGTGGAGCGCGGGCTGCGCCAGTTCTTCGTCGCGTGCGCACGTTCGCGCGGCGGCTTCGTCGCGATGCCCTCGCGCATCGTCGATGCGCTGTGGCACGAGTTCATCCTGCACACCCGAAGCTACGACGCGTTCTGCCGGCGCGCCTTCGGCCGCATGCTGCACCACACGCCGGCGCAGGCGCTCGGGCCGAGCAGCCCGGACGGCGACCGCAAGGCCGGGCTGCGCCGCGCCTGGCTCTGGAGTTGCAAGGAAGAGGGGATCGACCCGCAGCGCGCCGGCCGTCTGCCGATGCTGTTCGCGTTGGACGCGGCGCTCGCGATCCCCGGTGGCTACCACTACGTGCCCGATTGCAGCCTGCTCGGCGCCGACCGCGGCAACACGCATTGCGCGAGCGACATCAGCGGCTGCGGCGGCTCGTGCGGATCAGGCAGCGATTCGAGCGATGCCTCGGGCGGCAGCAGCGATGGCGGAGGGGACGGCGGTGGCGACGGGGGCGGTGGCTGTGGCGGGGGTGGTGACTGAACTCAGCCGCGCCGCYTCAACCGAAGTGGCAGACGTAGTGCATCGTGTCGGTGACCTCGATGTCGAACGCCGACTGGCCCGGCACCGAGAACGACTGGCCGGCGCCGTACGACTGCCAGGCCTCGCTGCCGCTCAGGCGGATGCGGCAGCCGCCTTCGACGACGTCCATCACCTCCGGCGCGCCGGTCGTGAAACGCAGCGTGGACGGCAGGATCACGCCGACGCTCTTCTTGCTGCCGTCGGGCAGCTCGATGCCGTGCGAGACGCACTTGCCGTCGAAGTAGACGTTCGCGCGGGTGGAGATGGTGGCGGTGATCTTGTCGGCGGGCATGGTCGGCTCGGTGAGGAGGGAGGGGAATCGGCCGAGTGTAAGGGCCGGGTCGCAGCGCTCGTGACGCCCGGTACACTGACCCGATGAGCACACCGACCGGCAGCGCGGGACTTCAGGACGACGGGGACGCGTTGCGTCCCGGCACCCGGCTCGGCGAATTCGAGATCCTGCGCGTGCTCGGTGTCGGCGGCTTCGGCATCGTCTACCTCGCGATGGACCATGCGCTGGAGCGCCAGGTCGCGATCAAGGAGTACATGCCCGCCGCGATGGCGGCGCGCGGCGACGGCGAGCTGGTCTCGCTGCGCTCGCAGGCGCACCACGAGACCTTCGGCATCGGGCTGCGCTCGTTCGTCAACGAGGCCAAGCTGCTCGCGCGCTTCGACCATCCGTCGCTGGTCAAGGTCTACCGCTTCTGGGAGGCCAACGGCACCGCCTACATGGTGATGCCGTACTACGCCGGCCGCACGCTGAAGGAAGAGCGCAAGGCGCTGGCCGGCGTGCCGAGCGATGCGTGGATCCGCGGCGTGATCGACCCGCTGCTGGGCGCGCTGCAGGTGCTGCACGACGAAGACGTGTTCCACCGCGACATCGCGCCCGACAACATCCTGTTGCTGCCGTCGGGCCTGCCGGTGCTGCTCGATTTCGGCGCGGCGCGGCGCGTGATCGGCGACCGCACGCAGACGCTGACCGCGATCCTGAAGCCCAACTACGCGCCGATCGAGCAGTACGCCGATGTCGGCCAGTTGCGCCAGGGGCCGTGGACCGACCTGTACGCGCTCGGCGCGGTGCTGCATTTCGTGATCACCGGGCGGCCGCCGGTGCCGTCGGCCGCGCGCGCGGTGCACGACGACGCCAGGCCGCTCGCCCAGCTCGACGAGGTGCAGCGCGGCACGATCGGCCAGCCGCTGCTGCGCACGATCGACTGGGCGCTCGCGGTGCGGCCGAGCCATCGGCCGCAGAACGTCGCGCAGTTCCGCGATGCGCTCGACGGCCGGCTGGTGCCACCGGAGCGGCCGCCGGCCGATGGCGAGGCGACGCAGCCGGTGTCGCGCGAGCAGGTGCAGGC
>NZ_JBFUGW010000342.1:0-5727 GCF_056402735.1 Rhizobacter sp. P3_C12 | reverse complement strand
GTGCTGAAGGGATCGCTCGTGCTGGCGACGATCAAGCTCGGGAAGCGCAAGGCGCCCTCCGGAACGCCACCGAACCCTGCCGCCGCTGGCGGGAACGAGGACGACTGCGGATCGGGTACCGCCACCAGGAAGGCTCCCGCAATCTCCCGGCGCGAGATCGTGCTCCAGTGGGCGACGAGCAAGCATGCCAGGCTGTGCGCAACCAGGACCGGCGGCGCAGGCGACGAAGCGACCGCCTTGTCGAGTGCAGACACCCAGTCATCCAGCGCGGGCTGATCCCAGCTCGCGGGCTGGAAGCGGCGCAGCTGAGGCCGCCTGCGCTCCCACAAGCTCTGCCAATGCGCCTCGCCTGACCCACCGATGCCCGGCAGGACCACAACATTCTCCATCGATGCCTCCGTTTCCGATGCGCCCAGTCTGCGGCGAGGTGCATCGGCCTGGAATGGCAAACCATCGGAAAATGGACCGTCGAACCGATGGATTCAAGGTGCCATGGCCCACAGTCAACCAGCGAGCCTGGATGCGACGGACATCAAGATCGTGACGCTTCTCGAGGAGGACGGAAGGCTCGCCGTCAGCGAACTCGGACGACGCATCGGCCTGTCGCAGCCCGCGACATCGGAGCGCCTCAAGCGCCTGGAAGAGCGAGGCGTGATCGAGGGCTACCGAGCGACCGTCAATCCCGAACGACTCGGGCTCGGCTTGATGGCGATCATCCGCGTGCGGACCACCCACGAACACATCAAGTCGTGCCTGAAGCAGTTTGCGCTGATGCCCGAGGTCATCGAGGTGTACCGGCTGACGGGCGAGGACTGCTTTCACCTGAAGGTCGTCATCCCCTCGGCGTCGCAACTGGAGCGGATCGTCGACGCTGTCGCGCGCTACGGGTCCGTCACCACGTCCCTCGTCTTGCGTTCCGAGCGCCCGAAGCCTGTCAGCACGGCGCTGGGGAAATCGGCAGGCTGAACGGTCTGGTGTGTCGCCGCAGGACGAACGGCCAAGCAAACCGGTCGCAGGGCCATGGCCCGACGACGCGTCGGTGAGCAAACTGGATGCTTGCGTTCACGAAAGGCACCCTGTGGAAATCTGCTGGAAGCGCATGCGCGCTGCGCTCATCGGTATCGCGGCGCTCGGCTTGGCGATCGGAGCCACGCAAGCCCAGGACAAGGAGAGCGCCTCCACGCCATCCGTCGCGGCGTCCGCCGACTTGCCGGCATGGGTGCGCCGCGGACTACCAGGCCCGGGCCACGCCACGCTCGCGCCCCTGGCAGGCAGCTGGCGCGTGCAGATGGGCATCTACGCGACCCTCGGCCGCAGTGCCGATGCACCGCCGATCACCTCCGACGACATCGTCACACGTCGCCAATGGGTGGCCGGCGGCCGCTACCTCGAGGACACGACCGAGGGCACGCTTGCAAAGTCGCACTACTGGCGTCGCGGCTGGCTGGGCTACGACAACATGGCCGCGCGCTACGAGTGGGTCACGATCGACGAAACGAACGCCGGGATGATGCGTTACGCCAGCAGCACCGGATCGGGGCCGCAGACACGCATTGACCTGTTCGGCAGCTTCGTCGACCAAGGCGTTGCGGGTGAAGCCTTCGTCGGCAAGACGGTCCCGATGCGCACGCTGATACGCATCGAAGRCCCGGACCGCCACGTCATCGAGCTCTACTTCACGCCACCAGGAAAAGCGGAGGCGCTCGCCACCCGCGCGATCTACACGCGAACCGGCCCGTGACCCCGGGGGCCTGATGGAGGCGCCGCAAGCGCAAACTCCCCAGCCATGAGCTCCTCCCGACCCGACCTCGATCTGCTGAGCCCCGTTCTTCAGGATCTGCGGCTGGTGCGCGCGTCGTACTGCCGCACTGACATGACGGCGCCGTGGGGCGTCCAGATCCCGCGTCAGGACGGCGTGTGTTTCCACTTCGTGGTCGACGGCGAGTGCTGGCTGAGGCTGCCGTCGCATGAGCCCTTCCGGATCGGCCCCGGCGACGTGGCATTGCTGCCGCGAGGCACGGGCCACGCGATCGCCGACGCGCCCACCACGCAGGCCCGGCCGCTCGCGGAGTTCGAGCAGGATTCGATCGGCCCGACCACGCACAACATGCGCGCCGGTGGTGGCGGTGCGCGCTCGCTGATTGTCTGCTGCGCGCTCGAGTTCGACGAGCCGGCCGTGCATCCGCTCACTCAACTGATGCCCGAGGTGCTGGTGCTGCGGCGTGCCGACGCGAACGACCCGGCGCTGCCCACGCTGTTGTCCCTGATGGCGGCCGAGGTGGCCGCACAGCGTGTTGGCGCCGCGACCATGATGGCGCGGCTCGCCGATGCGGTGGTGACGGCCATGGTGCGCGGCTGGGCCGAGACTCACGCCGCAGAGCTGAAGGGATGGCTGGCGGGTGCGCGGGACGCACCGATTGGCCGGGCGCTGGCGGCGATCCATCAACAGCCGGGTCATTTCTGGTCGGTGGTGGCGTTGGCGAAGATCGCCGGCCTGTCGCGTTCGGTCTTCACGGAACGCTTCACCACCGCCGTGGGCCTGTCGCCGGCACGCTATCTCGCGCACTGGCGCATGCACGTGGCCGGCGCATGGCTGCGTCATGGCAGATCGACTGTCGCGGACATCGCCCAGCGCCTGGGCTACGAGTCCGAAGCCTCTTTCAGCCGCGCCTTCAAGCGCCTGTTCGGCGTGCCGCCGGGAACGCTGCGCTCGCAAGTCGACCGACCATGACGCCCGCATGGACGGGGCCCGCAGCGGTGCGGGGAGCTTTGACCTGCGGGGTCAGAGCGCGAGACTCCGCAGCAAGTAGCTGGCGAGAAGTGCGGCGACCGCCACGGCCGCGACGACATACCAGATGCGACCGCCCGATGTGGAGACTTCGCCCGGTGCGCCTGTGCCCGCCTTCGATTCAGGAAGTGGGTTCACCGCAGAAGCGATGACGGCGTGCGAACGGTTTCCATCGTGGTATCCATCGATGACATCCTTCGATTCCATCAGCCCGAGCCCGGTTGCCTCGCGCAGCAACTTGACGGCCTCGAGCTTGTTGCCGGCCCGCAGCGCAGCGAGCACATGGGGAGGAAGCGGATTCGGGGTGACAGTCATCGAGTTCTTTTCGGTGTGAGCAGTGTCACCAGCAGAGGCAGCAACGCCAAGGTGAACAGGGTGCACAGACAGGCGACCCACAGCGGATGGTCGTCCGGGTTGCCCAGGGCGAAGTACTTGAGCGCCGAGTAGCCCAGGGCCAGCACCATCAGCAACGTGATGCCCGGCAACAGAAAGCGGAACAGGAACGCCATGCCGAAGGCCGCCACGCCTTTCATCGGATGGCCCAATGCGTACCAGACCGTGGCCCACATACAGTAGCCGAGGATGAACAGCATGACGCTCGCCCCGAGCCACAGGCCCACGCTGCGGGCGCTGAGCTCGGCGGCCACCCGGTCCCCCGGGGCATACACCACCGTCAACGCTGCCCCTTCGAGGGGAACCTCGGTCGATGCCACCGAGCTCGGCAACTCCAGCGGCTCACCATCGGGACCCACGAACCGCACCTGGGCGGTGTGCATCAAGCGCTGCCGGGTGACCGTGCGGTCCCTGGAGTCTTTTTCCTGATAGTCGCGGTACTCGGAGGTGTGCCCCACCACGGTCGCGCTGTACCTGGGTTTGGTGGCAAGGGAGTAAAGCGCCTGGCTGGTCCAATAGCTAAAGGGCACGAACAAGGCAATCAACGCAAAGATGATGGCCACCACCAGCACGTTGGTCCCCGCCCCGGGTCGCAGGCGCCGCGAGACGCGCCGCCCCACCCAGACCGAGGCACCCAGAAACACCGCGCTGCTGGCAAGCAGGATCTGGCCCGCAGTTGTCAACGCCATGGGCCAGGCTCCGAATGTGATGCACGGAAAGCAAGAGAGGCATGGGTGCCGGAATCGATGGGATGAGCTTGGTCATTCATGGTCGGGCCAGTCTACGGTCTTGGTGCTGCGAGCAGGCCTGCTGCAGAGCGAAATGCAGTTGGTGCGCCACTTATGATGCGGCCTTTGATTCAGGCGGCCGTGCATGTCCTCAACTTCTTCCTCCGCGCCATCCCTGGTGCGCACCGGCGCCAAAGCGGGTGTGGCGTTTGCCAGCTCTGTCGCAATGGGTAGCTTGCTGGCTTTGCTGCTGGGTGGTGGCGTGTTCTTCTTCTACGTGAGCCGGCTGTCAGGCCCAGGCATGCCAGCCGGGGCGCACGCGGGCGGCGCCGGCGCCATCCTTGCCTTGCTGTTTTCGCCGCCATTGCTGGTCGGCATGCTGCTGCTGGCCTTCGTGCCGATCTACCTGATGCTGGGCGTGGCGCGTGGCCGCAGCCGGGCCATCCAGCAAGTCGTGATGGGTCATGGAGAAGCTCTGTCGCAACGCCTGACGGACGCGATTGCCGGACGCATCGAAGCCATGCCGCGGACCAAAGGCGCGCTGGAAAAAGTGTCGGAGGTGGTGTCGGCCGATGCCATCAGCCGGCAATTGGCGCCGGTGTTGGGCCAGGGCCGTGCCGTGCGCGGCATGGTCACTTTCGCGGTGAACCGCCTGCCGCTGGCCGACCTGATGGCGCAATGGCAGCAGAGCCGCGCGGCTGAGGCTGCCGTTGTACCCGGAGCGCCTGATCCAGCGTTGCGCGCGCTGCTCGGGCAGCGCATCGGCCAGACGCTGCAGCACGCCGCCACGCCTTCCCGCACCCCGCTCTACATTGCCATGGCCGTCCAGGCGACCCTGCTGGCGGTGGGTCTGTGGCTGACGCATTGACCCTCATCGGCGCGAAACCGTCACGAGCGCCGGCGTGGCCTGGCGTTGCAACTCGTTCAGCATCCCCAGGACCTCGCTCTAGCCGCGAGGAAGCAGCGACGAACGCGATCGCGCCACGAACAGAAGCACGGTTGGCCACACCAGAGCGTTGACGAGGCCGTGCAGGCTTTGCTGCCAGCGCCAATGGCCCAGGTTCCGAAGGTCTTGCTGCATGTTCATGACTTCGCCGAACGCGAGCACGCCCAGGACGACCGACCAGGGAACCAGCGAACCCAGGGGCTTCCTGGTGACCATGGCAGCGGCAAACAGCACCAACAGCCCCACGTGAATGTGCAACGCATCCGAGAACAGGTGCGTGATCCCCACGGCCGCGAGCTTGAGCGCCTCAAAGGTGGTCATTTCCATCGGCCTCGGTGTTCGGAAAAACAAAAATGCCTCGCAGTGCGAGGCGTTGAACGGGCTGATGTGATCAGCGATGTCTGGAGGCGCGGGCCGGAGTCGAACCGACCGACACGGATTTGCAATCACCCGCCCTCCGTGCAAATCAACCACTTACAGCATCGCTACCAAAACCGCTTCGGCGACCTCCCCGGCTTGGCAGCGGTAGTGTATCGCTGCCACAGATCGGGCCTCGTCGCGCACAGTCCGATGGCCTAGCGTTGGCGCAGTCGCGCAGCTCAATCGCGGGAAAAATTTGGGCCCTCCAAGCCGCTCCAGCACTCGCACACAGCAGCGCCTTTCCCATGCCAGTGCGTTGCACCATGCCCAGGTCCAACGATAGCCTGCGGGCGTCCCCGACATCCGCTGGCAACAATCGGCCACTTGCGGTCATACCGACATCACCCTCAGTCAGCTGCTCCACACCGCTCGATGACGTGCTGTGCGACACGCTGGCGGATCACTCCCTGGCGGGCTTGACGAGCAGGCGCTGAGCGCCCGGCCCCTGCGCG
>NZ_JBFUGW010000341.1:0-5736 GCF_056402735.1 Rhizobacter sp. P3_C12 | reverse complement strand
GTGCTGCACGCGTACGTCCACCAGGCGGTGATCCTGACGCGGCTCGACGAAGCACCACTCGTTGGCCGGCCGGTGCAGTTCTGGACGCTGTGGTCGGCGGTGAACACGACGGCAACGGCCGCTGTACGGGCGTCAACACAACCCACCGTGGAGGCCTGAATGGGCGGCCGCACCACCATCTCCAGCAGCGAGACGCGCGTCGAGGCGCTGAAGCTGCAGAGCAGCGCGCAGGGCGTGACGATCCCGATCGTCTACGGCGTGAACCAGATCAGCGGCAATCTGATCTGGTACGGCGACTTCAAAGCCGTCCCGCACACGACGAGCCAGCAAGCCGGCAAGGGCGGCGGCGGGGTCAGGTCCGAGAGCACGACGTACACCTACACCGCCTCGGTGATGATGGGTCTGTGCCACGGCCAGATGAACGGCGTCCCCCGAGTCTGGCGCGGCAAGAAGCTCTACAACGGCGGGATCCGCGGCGACCAGTTTGCCTCAGTGCGCAAGACCTACGCGGTCCCGGCCGCCGGCCCGATGTCGACCACGCTGGATGCCGCGTTCGCGTCACTCCAGGCGGTGTATGTCCCGATCTCCTTCCTGAAGTCCCAGCTTGCCAACGGCGTGGACTACTCGGTCGACACCGACGGCGAGCTCGCCGTCGTCAAGATCCTGAACGACAAGTACCGTGGCATGGYGGTSACGATCGACTACCTGGTCGTCACCGCCGGCACGAAGCAGAGCGCGCTSGASGAGCTGGGCCTSAGCTTCAAGACCGGCGCGCTCGGCCAGGCGCCGTGGTCSTACCTGCAAGGCGCGAACCCGGCGCAGGCGCTCGGMTACAGCGGCCTGGCCTACGTGTGCGCGAAGGACTACGACCTGGGCGGCTCGGCACAGGTCGAGAACCACACCTTCGAGATCCAGGGCAGTCTCGCGTACTCGCTCGGCAGCGCGGTCCCTGATGTGGACCCGAGCCGGGTGTTGCTGGACCTGCTGATGAACGGCCGCTACGGGGCCAACATCGCGAGCGATCGGCTCGACGGCATGCAGGACTGGTCGGACTACTGCGTCGCCAGCGGTCTGTTGGCCTCGCCCGCTTTGACCGAGCAGATGAGCGCAGCCGAGCTGGTCAAGGTGTTCGGGCAGTTGACGAACACCGCACCGGTATGGAGCGCCGGCAAGCTCAAGATGATCCCGTACGGCGACAGCGTCGAGGCGGGGCTCGGCCGCACGTTCACCCCCAACGTGACGCCGGTCTACGACCTGACCGATGACCACTTCATCCCGAGTCCGGGCGAGCCACCGGTGAAGCAGCAGCGCAAGAGCCCGGCCGACGCGAAGAACCACTTCCGGGTGCAGTACCGCAACCGGGCCAACAGCTACAACGTGGATGTGGCCGAGGCGAAGGACCAGGCGGACATCGACGCGCACGGCCTGCGCTCCGAGGCCATCGTGAAGGCCGACTGGATCACCGACGGCGCCGTCGCGCGCCTGGTCGCCCAGCTGATGCTGCAGCGCTCGCTGTACATCCGCGCAACCTACACCTTCAAGCTGCCGGCGAACTTCAGTTTGCTGGAGCCGATGGACCTGGTCACGCTGACCGATGTCGGGCTCGGGCTGGACCGGCACCCGGTGCGCATCACCGCCACCGACGAGGAGAACGACGACGGCGACCTGACGGTGACGGCCGAGGACTTCCCGGYTGGCGTGGCGAGCGCCACGATGTACCCGAGCGAGGTCAATGCGGGTTACCTGCACGACTACAACGCGGCGCCRGGCAACGTGGACGCGCCGGTGCTGTTCGAGGCGCCKGTGRGSYTSACGCAGACCGGSCTCGAGGTSTACGCGGCCGTGAAGGGCAGSAGCRCRGCCTGGGGCGGCTGCAGCGTGTGGGTCAGTGTCGACGGGCTGAACTACCAGAAGGTCAGCACGCTGCACGGGCCGGCGCGCTACGGGCGGCTCGCCACCTTCATCAGCGGCGACAGCGTCACGGTGAACACCAGCGGCCAGCTGATCAGCACCAGCGCGGCCGACGCGGCGGCGCTGGGCACGCTCTGCTACGTCGGCGGCGTCGCGCCCGAGTACTTCGCCTTCCAGACCGCGGCGCTGCTCGCCCCGAGCACGTATGCGCTGTCCGGCCTGGTGCGCGGCGCGCACGGCACGCCGACCACCGGCCACCAGGTCGGCGACGCCTTCGTGCGCGTGGACAGCGCGATCGGCAAGAGCGGGCCGCTGGAGCTCAGCTTCATCGGCAAGACGATCCACTTCAAGTTCACGAGCTTCAACATCTTCGGGGCGGCCGAGCAGAGCCTGGCCGAGGTGCAGGCCTACGACTACCGGGTCACCGGCGTGATGGCGGCGCTGCCGCCGTCGGCGCCGACAGACGTGTCCGCGTCTTTCGAGCCGTTCGGCGTGCGCCTGAAGTGCGCGAAGAACCCCGAGCCGGATGTGGTGGGCTACGAGTGGCGAGTCAGCACGGCGCAGGGTGCGACCTGGGCCAGCGCCCAGGTGCTCGAGCAGCAGGGCGGCACCTCGCACCTGTGGGCCGTGCAGGCGGCCGGATCGTTCACCGCCTGGGTCGCGGCGGTCGACGCCTTCGGAAACCGCAGCACGCCGACCAGCGTCGCCGGCACCGTCGCCGCGCCGACGATCTCGGCGCTGAACGCGACCATCGTCGGCACCGACCTGCAGCTCGACTACACGGGCGTGCCGGGCGCATTTGCGATCGGCGGCTACGAGCTGCGCTTCGGCGACAGCTTCGCGACCGCGACGGTCGTGGGCGTCTTCCAGATCACGCGGCACCTGCACCGCATCAACTGGGGCGGCGCGCGGCGCTGGTGGGTGGCGGCCGTCGACGTGAAGGGGAACCGCGGCAATGCGGCCTCCGTCGACACGGTCGTCACCGTGCCGGGCGCGATTGTTGGTTCGCGCGCCGAGGTCGTCGACAACAACGCGCTGCTGTACTGGAGCGCGCCGACCACCGGTAGCCTCCCGATCGACCGCTACGAGGTCCGCAAGGGTGCGAGCTGGGCGGCTGGCACCATCGTCGGCTCGAACGGCAACAGCACCTTCACCGCGATCTTTGAGCAGCAGGCGGGCGTCTTCACGTACTGGGTCGCGGCCTTCGACAGCGCCGGCAACACCGGCACACCGGTCGGGATTGCGGCAACCATCAGCCAGCCGCCCGACTACGTGCTGCGCACGCAGATCCGCTCGACCTTCGCCGGCACCGCGACGAACTTGTTCCTCGAAGACGGTGCGCTGCTCGGGCCGGTGGCGCCGGAGACCTGGGCACAGCACTTCGAATCGCACGGCTGGACGAGCCCCCAGGCGCAGATCGACGCCGGCTTCCCGCTGTACGCCGAGCCGAGCACGACGAGTGCCACCTACGACGAGACCTTCGACTACGGCACAGCGCTGCCGCCGACCATCGTCACCGTGACGCTGGGCGCTTCCGTGATCGCCGGCCAGGTCAACAGCTCGTGCCAGATCTACACCAAGCTCAACAGTGCAGACGCCTGGACAGCCGCCGCGGCAGGCGCCACCAGCGTGCTGGCGGCCAGCTTCCGGTACGTGCGCGTGGTGTGGACCTTCAGCTGCAGCGCTGGGGCGAATCTGATCCGCATCGCGAGCCTGGACGTGAAGCTGTCCAACAAGCTCAAGACCGACTCGGGGCGCTTCGTGATCACCAACGCGGCGACGGGTGTGGCCGTGCCGTTCGGGGTCGCCTTCATCGATGCCGACACGCCGCTGTGCCAGGCCAACGGCACGACGGCGCTGCTGCCCATCRTTGATTTCCTCGATGTGCCGAACCCGACCGGCTTCACCGTCTACCTGCTCAACCCGCAGACCGGGCAGAAGGTCACCGGCTCGGGCGGCTGGACCGCTCGCGGGTACTGATCACGGGACCGCGGACCCCTTTCTTCCTCCTTCATTCACGACAACAGCCATTCGACGAACAGACCACCATGCCGATCGACTTCAGCAAACCCGTCACCACCGATCGCTACGACACCGGCGTCCTGCCGCAAATCAAGGCCTCCCTCAGCGCGCTCGCGCAGTGGATGGACCCGGCCTATGCCGGTGCCGTCACCAGTCCGCCGGCGGGCGCGAAGCGCTTCAGCGGCGGTGTAATCCAGGAATTCAACGGAAGCAGCTGGGTAGAGAAGTCGACCAACTACCTGAAGAACAACGCACCGGTCAGCTACTCGTCGGTGTCGATCGCGGGCGCGACCAACGGCTGGGCGGGTGTGCAGTTCAGCGACACGGCCAAGCTGTACTCGCTGATGATGAATGTGACCGACGGCGCTTCGGGCCTCTTTGCGGTGACCGATGGCCAGTGGAAATGGCACTTCAATAACGTCGGCGAGTTGGCGGTCGGCACGGTGCCGTGGGGGCGGGTAAGTGGGGTGCCTGCAATCGCCGGTCTGTCCGCAGACACGAACGCGACCGGGAACTCGGTCGTGCAGCGCAACAGCGCCGGCCATGTGATCGCTACCTACCTTGGCCAGGTTTCCGGCAACGACGAGAACCCGGGCATCAGCCAAGTCATGGTGACCAACGGCGACGGCTACTTGCGCAAGGCGGGCATCGGCCACCTCGGCAACAGCATCGTGGTGCCATGGGGCAACGTCTCCGGGCGGCCGGGCTCGATGTCGCAGTTCTTCAACGACGTGGGGTTCGTGTCGTGGAACAGTGCACCGGTCTTCGCCGGCCTGGTCTACGGGCGCGGCGGCGGCGATGGGCTCGGGCGCATCACGATGACGAACGTGGCCGGCCAGCCGTCGGGCGGCGCGCCGGGCGACATCGTGTTTGTGTACTGAAGGGGAGCAGGCGTGGCAGAGATGTGGCGGTACGACAGCGGCGGCGTGGCGCGCAAGGCCCGCGAGGTGTGGCGTTACGACGCCGGCGGCACGGCGCGCAAGGCGCGAGAGATCTGGCGCTATGACCCGAGCGGCATCGCCCGGAAGGTCTTCAGTGGGTCATTCGTGTTGATGGCGTCGTCCGCAACGGCACAGGGATCGGGCTTGACGTCGACGCGTGGGGCCAACGTCACGGTGACGACCTCCTCGGTCACGCTCACGGTGCAAGGTGGGTCGGGGATCTTCACCTACGCCTGGGCGACCTTGTCGGGATCGGCCGCGACTGCGTTGTCACCGAATGCCGCGACGACGAGCTTCCGGCGCAATGGCGCTGCCCCAACGACCGTCGGTCAGGCGAACACGCTGAGTGGCGTGCAGCGGTGCACGGTGACGGAAACGAGCACGGGYGAGGTGCGGACGATCGATGTGACGGTGGTCACCGAGCACTGGTACGACCGCTGAAGCTCAAGCTGGCGTACTTGGTCAGGGAGGGTCACGAAGAACTTAACGGCGATGGCTACGCGGCAAGTGCTGCCATTCTCGCCATGTAGACGAATGCCTGTCGCCCGCCCGCGGCAGCCATCGTCAGCTGAACCTACCGACCGCTCAGGCTGTAAGCAGCCGGTGAGGTTTCGAGAGGGAAAGCCGCTGGCCGCTGAGACCAATCGTCGGGCGCCGTGCGCACGGCGGCTGCCCCTTGAATTGGGAAGTCAAACGATGGCGGACAGTCCTTCGTCTTGCCGCACGCCTGCGTGCGCTGGCAGACAGACGGCGGTGTCACACGGTGCCATGGTCTGCTTATCGGCGGCGCCAAGTGACATCGCACGTTGAGCTACGTATGCGTCAAGGGGTGCAGGCGCAGACCACCCCCACCGTCCTCCCC
>NZ_JBFUGW010000340.1:0-5769 GCF_056402735.1 Rhizobacter sp. P3_C12 | reverse complement strand
GGTGAAGGCCGCCGGCATGAAGATCAGCGTCGACCACTTGCCCTTCAGGCTCGCTTCGGTGACTTCGATGAACTTGCCGTTGTGGAAGGCTTCGACCTTGAACGGTTGGACTTGGGTGTTGATCAGCGACATCGTGTGATTTCCTTGGTGGCTTGGGTTGGATGAAAAAACGAACTGGCGAAGCGAATTTTGACCGCACTGCAGCATTTGCGGGATTAATTGACTGAATCAAGTCGATGGAGAAAAACTATTGATCGGAGGGGCCCGATTCACGTCGGAGTCTTGCGTCAGGGCCTCACGTCAAAGCCGCATCGGGCTCACCACGTACTTGAAGTCGCTGCGCTCGGAGAAGGTGAACAGCACCGCCGAGGCCGCGTCCTGCAGCGCCATCGTCACCATCTCGGCATCGGTCTCGCCGAGCACCTCGGTCAGGTAGGTCACGTTGAAGCCGATCTCCAGGGGCGCGCCGCCGTAGTCGACGTCGATGTCTTCGTCGGCCTCCTCGCGCTCGGCGTTGCTCGAGACGATGCGCAGCGCACCCGGCGCCAGGCTCAGCCGGATGCCGCGGAATTTGTCGCTGGTCATCAGCGAGGCGCGCTGCAGGCAGCCGAGCAGCGCGGCGCGGCCGAGCGTCACGGCGTGCGGGTTGGTCTTCGGGATCGCGCGGTCGAAATCGGGGTAGCGGCCCTCGATCAGCTTGGTGATGAAGCTGATGCCGTTGAGCTCGAAGCTCGCCTGCGCGGGGGCGAGGCGGATCTCGACGGTGGCGGCGTCATCGCTGCCTTCGCGCAGGTGGCGCTGCAGCTCGTGCACCGCCTTGCGCGGCAGGATCACCTGCTGCGCCGGCAGCTCGGCGTCGACCGTGGCCTCGGCCAGCGCGAGCCGGTTGCCGTCGGTCGCGACGAGCCGCACGCGCCGGCCGTCGGTGTTGAACAGCACGCCGTTCAGGAAGTAGCGGATGTCGTGCGCCGCCATCGCGAAGCTCACCTGGTCGACCAGCGACTTCAGCACGTGCTGCGGCAACCGCAGCGTGGTGGCATGCGGCGCCCGCGCGACCAGCGGGAACTGCTCGGCCGGCAGCGTGTGCAGCGTGAAGCGGCTGCGCCCGCCCTGCAGCCGCAGGCGGCCGGGTTCGGCCGTCAGCGTGACGAGCTGGTCGGGCGGCATCGCCTTCAGGATGTCGATCAGCTTGCGCGCCGACACGGTGGTGGCGAACTCGCCGGCATCGCCGCCCAGCTCGACCTGGTGGCCGACCTCGATGTCGAGGTCCGAGGTGGTCAACGCGATCGATGGGCCGCTCTTGCGGATCAGCACGTTCGCGAGCACGGGCAGGGTGTGCCGTCGCTCGACGATGCCGCAGACGGCCTGCAGCGCACCGAGCAACTTCGCCTGGGTGTCCTTCAGCACGATCATCGCTGGCTCCTTCAGCGTTGATCGGGCTTGGAGGACTGCCCGAACAGCTGCGCCTGCTCGGCCGAATGCTTGGCCGCGAAGCTGCGCATGAAGTCGCGCAGCACCTCGGCGGCCGCCAGGCCCTGCGACTGGCAGGCCTGCACGAAGGCATCTCGCAGATCCCGCTCGATGCGGATCCGCATGCCGGCGTCTTTGGTGTTCATCGGGGTCTCCGGTTGTGGATACACATATGTGTATCCATTGCGACGGAAACTATACCGTGGATCAGAACGGCGCGGTGTCGGCCTCGCCGGCGTTGGCGCGCAGCTGGGCGTGCAGGTCGGCGATCTTCAGCTTCAGCGCGGCGTTCTCGGCGGTCAGCGCGGTCACGCGCTGGCGCAGCGAGTCGACGCTGTCGGCGCCGTCGTGCGGCTGCGCTGGCGGTTGTTCCTGCGGTGTTGCAGCCGCGCCCTCATCGGCCGGCGCCTTGCGGCGCGATTCGCGCGCCCGCTTGGCCGCCTGCTTCAGCTCGTCCTTGCCGGCGGCCGCGGCGGCCACCTGCTCCTCGGCCGGCAGGCTGGCCACGGCGGCTGCCGCGTTGATCGAGATCGTGCCCGCCTTCACCGCCTCGACCACCTCGGGCGCCGCCTGCTGGCGGATCTTCTCGATCATCGCGACCTGGTTGCTGCTGATGCGCGCGGCCTTCGCGAGGGCCTCGCGGGTGTCGAGCTCGGGCGCTGCGGCCACCGGTGCGGGCGAGGCGGCCTCCGCCGGCTCGGCGGCGCGGCGCGCACGCTGCCCGGAGACGATCTCGCGCTTGCGCAGCGCCAGCACGCCGCGCTGGTAGTCCGACAGGCTGCGCCGGCCGAGGTGCTGGTCGATCATCCACAGGTGCACGTCTTCCAGCGACTGGAAGCGCGTGCTCTGCACCGTCTGGAACGGCAGCCCGTGCTTGCGGCAGATGCCGTAGCGGTTGTGCCCGTCCACGAGCATGTCGCCCCACAGCACCAGCGCATCGCGGCAGCCTTCGGCGAGGATGCTGCGTTCCAGCGCGTCATGTTCGTCCGCGGTCAACGGGTCGATGTAGGCTTTGAGTTCTTCGTTGACGACGAGGTCCATGGGCGCGCGTTCGATCGGAGACAAGGGGGGCGCATTGTAGGGAGACGCGATGGACCGGCGCGACAATCGCCCGATGCTCCGACGCATCCACCACGCCGCCATCATCTGCTCCGACTACCCGGCCTCGAAGCGCTTCTACACCGAGACGCTCGGGCTCGCGGTGATCGCCGAGCACTTCAGGGCGCAGCGCAACTCGTACAAGCTCGACCTGGCGCTGCCCGACGGCTCGCAGGTCGAGCTGTTCTCGTTCGACGGCGCGCCGCCGCGCCCGTCCTACCCCGAGGCGCGCGGCCTGCGCCACCTGGCGTTCGAGGTCGACGACGTGGCGCAGTGCAAGGCCGTGCTCGAGGGCCAGGGTGTCGCGGTGGAAGACATCCGCGTCGACGAGTACACCGGCAGGCGCTTCGTGTTCTTCGCCGATCCGGACGGGCTGCCGCTGGAGCTGTACGAGGCGGCCGCCTGAGCAAGCCGGGTCGCCGCGAGTTGTGCGGCACCCGCATTTCAGCGACAGTCGCGGACTACCCAATTTCCATCGGAAGCCACCACCCGTGTCCACCTCCGCCCCCCAAGACCGTGCCTTCTTCGGCCACCCCGCCGGCCTCGGCTGGCTCGCCTTCTGCGAGCTCTGGGAACGTTTCTCGTACTACGGCATGCAGGCCCTGCTGGTCCTGTACCTCACCAACTACCTGTTCCTGCCCGAGAACATCGGCCACGTCGCCGGCATCGATGCGGTGCGCGGCGCCATCGAGAACGTCACCGGCCTGCGCTCGCCGCAGCAGCTCGCGTCCGCCGTGTTCGGCCTCTATGCGGGCTTCGTCTACCTGACGCCGCTGTTCGGCGGCCTGCTCGCCGACCGCGTGCTCGGCCGCACGAAGACGGTCGTGCTCGGCGCGGTGCTGATGGCCACCGGCCACTTCCTGATGGCCTTCGAGGCCAGCTTCTTCTTCGCGCTGCTGTGCCTGCTGATCGGCGTCGGCTGCTTCAAGGGCAACATCGCGGCGCAGGTCGGCGACCTGTACGCGCCCGGCGACAAGCGGCGTGCGAGCGCGTTCCAGATCTTCATGCTGGCGGTGCAGATCGCGGTGATCCTCGCGCCGATCGTCTGCGGCACGCTCGGCGAGAAGGTGGCCTGGCACTGGGGCTTCGGTGCCGCCGGCGTCGGCATGGTGATCGGCCTGTTCGTGTACCTCAAGGGCCGGCGCTACCTGCCGCCCGAGCCGCAGCGCGTGCGCCGTGCCGACCAGGCCGCTGCCGCGCCGCGCGCCGCGATGACCGGCACCGAGAAGGGCCGCCTGGTGCTGCTGGTCGCGCTGATCCCGGTGCTGATGATGACGGTGGTCGGCAACCAGCAGTACAACAACGCGTTCCCGCTGTGGTCGCAGAAGTACATGGACCTGGTGCTGTTCGGCTGGCAGGTGCCGGTGAGCTGGCTGCAGGCGATCGATGCGGCCGCGAGCACCGCGGCGATGATCGGCTCGATCGCGTTCTGGCGCTGGTGGGCCACGCGCCGCCGCGAGCCGGACGAGGTCACGAAGATGGCGATCGGCTCGCTGATCGCCGCCACCGCGCCGGCGCTGCTGGTGATCGCCTCGGGCATCGTCGACCACTCGAGCGAGAAGGTCGGCTTCGGCTGGGCGATCGGCTACGCGGTGCTCAACGACATCGGTTTCGCCAACGTGATGCCGGTCGGCCTGGCGCTGTACTCGCGAACCGCGCCGCACAAGCTCGAGGGGCTGATGATGGGCACCTACTACCTGCACCTGTTCCTCGCCAACACCTTCGTCGGCTGGCTGGCCGGCTTCCTCGAGACGATGCCGGGGCAGCAGTTCTGGGGCCTGCACGCGGTGCTGGTCGGCGGTGCCGGCGTGGCGCTGCTGGCGGTGAAGCTGGTGTTCGGCAAGCTGCTGGCGCCGACGGCGGTCGACAACGGCGCTGCGGCGGTGTCAGGCGACGCGGTGCCGGCTCACTGATTCACGGCGACGCTTCCTCCATCTCGAAGGCCGGCACGCGTCTGCCGTCGATGTCGGTGAAGCCGTAGTCCTGCGCCAGGTCGCCCACGCGCAGCACCTGGCCGCTGCGGCGCATCACCTGCGCGTCGGCCGCCAGCGCCGCGACGGCGCGGCCCAGGTAGCGTGGCGATTCGGTGCGCGCGAGGGCAGGGCGCTCGTGCCAGTGCGCCTCGTCGGTGTGGTGGCCGGCCAGCACGAACTCGGTGCGCATCCAGCCCGGTGACACCGCGACCGAGGCCACGCCGTGCGGGCGCAGTTCTTCGGCGATGCCGAAGGCGAGACGCGCCATGCCGGCCTTCGCGAGGTCGTAGAACAGGTTGCCGCGCAGGTAGTGGCCGCGGTCCCAGAAGGTGGTCGTGACGATCAGCCCACGGCCCTGCTTCACCATCAGCGGCGCCGCGTGGCGGCTCGCCAGCAGGTGGTTGCGCACGCCGCGGTCGATCATCGAATCCCAGTGGGCCAGCGGGTGCTCCCAGAACGGCGCATTGAACACGCCGTCGAAGCTCTCGTGGCCGCCCCAGGCGTTGTTGACGAGCAGGTCGAGCCGGCCCTGCTCGCGCTGCACGCGGGCGAACAGCGCGGCCACCTCGTCGTCCTGCGTGTGGTCGCAGCGCACCGCGATGCCGCGGCCGCCGGCGCACGTCACCTCGTCGGCGGTGTCGTCGATGCTGCCGGGCAGGGCGGCGAGTTCCGACAGGCCGAGCAGCTGGCCGTAGCTCTGCGCGGGCTGGGCGCGCGTGCTGCGCCCGGTCACGTAGACCGTGGCACCGGCGGCGCCCAGCTCGACCGCGCAGCCGCGTCCGCCACCGCGGCTTGCGCCGGTCACCACCGCCACGCGGCCCTGCAGCGGGCGCGGGTTGTTCTCGTTCGTCATCGTCTGGCTCCTGGGGTCGATCGGCGCCATGGTGCGCGGCCTTCAGCCGGCGGTCTTGGAAGATTCCGAAACCGCGAGCCGCCGGTACTCGGCCGGCGTGCAGCCGCACAGCGCGCGGAACTCGTTGGTGAGGTGCGACTGGTCGAAGAAGCCGCCATCGAGCGCGACCTCGGCCCAGCTGCGCTGCGGTTGAGCGCGCAGGTCGCGCAGGCAGCGGTGCAGGCGCGAGAGCCGGCTCCAGCGGCGCGGCGAGAGCCCGAACTGCGTGCTGAACAGCTGCTGCAGGCGACGCTCGCCGACACCCACCTGCGCAGCGAGCGCGGGCACCGGCAGCCGACCGCCGGACTGCATCAGCAGCCGCAGCGCGTGCACGGC
>NZ_JBFUGW010000339.1:0-5825 GCF_056402735.1 Rhizobacter sp. P3_C12 | reverse complement strand
CCTTCAGGCCTGCCACGCCGGGGATCGCGGCCAGCGTGCGCAGCGTCGCGAGGCTCAGCTCGACGCCGGTGCGGTACGGGATGTCGTAGACGACGATCGCGCGCGGTGCCGCGGCGGCCGCAACCTCGCGGTAGAAATCGACGATGCCTTGCTGCGATGGCCGCACATACGACGGCGGCGGCACCAGGAAGCCTGCGACCGCCTGCTCACCAAACCGCCGGCACGCCGCCACCACCTCGCGCGGCGCGATGCCGCTCACGCCCATCAGCACCGGCCGGCCACCGGCCGCCGACAGCACCGTGCCCAGCACGGCGGCCTGCTCGGCCTCGTCGAGTGTCGCGGCCTCGCCGGTGGTGCCGCAGGCGACCAGCCCGTGGATGCCGTCGGCCACCAGGTCTTTGACCAGCGCGGCGAGCCGTTCATGGTCGACGCGCCCATCCGCCGCGAACGGCGTGATGACGGGAACCCAGATGCCTGAGAGCTGCTGCATGAATCCATTCCTCGCGCCGGCGGACACGCCGGATCAGGCTGGGCATTCTAGGCAGGATGGAACACCTGGCGCCGGGCGTGAGCCGGTCACCGATTCACTTGCAGCGGCAACAGGCGCAAGCAAGTGCGCTTCGTGTCGATCGTCAGCAGCGCGCCTGCCGCCAGCTCGGCCGTCATCTGGCGCAGTGCGGCAACAACGTGAGCGCCGATGGCATTCGGGTTCACGTCCTCGGCACGGATCTGCACGACGCTCGGCTTGTCGCCTTGGGTCGCTGCCAGCATGGCGCCGAAATCCAGGTCGTGCGTCAGCACCACACAGTCGTGTTCCGCCGCATACGCCATGATCACCGGGTCAGGCGCATCGGGAGCGCCGAGCGTTGACCAGTGAGAGGCCTCGATGCCGGCCTCTTTGAGGACGCCGACCCATCGGGGCGACAGGTTCATGTCGATGAGAAGCCGCATCCTCTGTCACATGCCGACCAGCTCGACTTCGCGCTCATCGGCGCGCCAGGCGGCATAGCGCAACGCCTGCAGGATGTCTTCTCGCTCCAGATAGGGGTAGTCGGCCAGGATGTCGTCGACGCTGTGCCCGGCACCGACCTGACCGACCACCATCCCGACGGTGACGCGCATGCCACGAATGCAGGCCTTGCCACCCATCACGTCCGGTCGCTGTGTAATGCGTTCCAGGGGTCCCATATCAGCTCCTTGTCGCAACGCGAACCATGGTAGCGAGTATCCCTTCGCAGCAGGCACTCATCTAGCCGAACCGCACGTTCTCCACGAGGAAATCCAGCAACGCCCGCACCCGCGACGGCAGGTGCCCGCCCTGGCCGACGAACACCGCGTGGAACTCTTCCAGGTCGCCGGGGTTGAAGTCCTCCAGCACCGCGACCAGCCGCCCGGCGGCGATGTCGTCGCGCACCTGGAAGGCGGCCAAGCGCACCAGCCCGAGCCCCGCCACTGCGAGCCGGCGCAGCGATTCGCCGTCGCTGACGCGCGCGTTGCCGTTCAGCGCCACCTGCACGACCTTGCCGTCGTCCAGCAGCGGCCAGCCCTCCAGCGCGCGGGCATACGTGAAGCCCAATCGGTTGTGCGACGCGAGATCGGCCGGCGTCATCGGCGTGCCGCGCTGCTGCAGGTAGGCCGGCGAGCCGACGATCAGCTTGCGTGTCTCGCCCAGCTTGCGCGCCAGCAGTTGCGAGCTCTTCAGCGGCCCGGCCCGCACCGCCACATCGGTGCGGCGCTCCAGCAGGTCGATCACCTCGTCGGTCAGCACCAGGTCGAGCGTGACCTCCGGGTGCTGCGCCAGGAAGGCCGGCACCAGCGGCAACAGGAAATGCTCGCCGAACGGCACGTTGACGTTCACGCTCAGCCGGCCGCGCGGTGCATCGTTGGTGGCGGCGCCGCGCTCGGCTTCCTCGAGGTCGGCCAGCACGCGCACCGCCCGCTCGTAGAACACGCAGCCCTCGGGCGTCAGCTGCACCTGCCGCGTCGAGCGGCTGAGCAACCGCACTGCGAGCCGCGCCTCCAGCCGCCCGACCAGCTTGCTGACCGCCGACGGCGTCATCCGGAACGCCCGCGCCGCCGCCGAGAAACCGCCCAGCTCGACGACCCGCACGAACACCTCCATCTCGCCCGAGCGGTTCACATCCAGTCGTGCCATGCCGTCCCTCGCTGATGAACTGGGTTCACAAGTGTTTTTCCAGCGGGCAGTCTAGTTCACAACGCCGTTTGAACTCATCATTCCCGACTCAACGGCATCTGAATTCACAGTCATGAAGAACACCAAGCTGGCGCTGTATGCGCTGACCGTCGGCGCCTTCGGCATCGGCGTCACCGAGTTCGTGATCATGGGCCTGCTGCTCGACGTGGGCACCGATCTCGGCGTCTCGGTGTCGGCGAGCGGGCTGCTGATCTCCGGTTACGCGCTGGGCGTCGTCGTCGGCGCACCGCTGCTGACGGCGCTCACGCAGCACTGGCCGCGCAAGACGCTGCTGCTGGCGCTGATGGCGGTCTTCACGCTCGGCAACCTGAGCTGTGCGCTGGCACCGACCTACGAGTTGCTGATGGCGGCCCGCGTGCTGACGGCGCTGGCGCACGGCAGCTTCTTCGGCGTCGGCTCGGTCGTCGCGACCGGCCTGGTGCCGCCGCAGCAGCGCGCCTCGGCGATCGCGATCATGTTCACCGGCCTCACCGTCGCCAACATCCTCGGCGTGCCGTTCGGCACCTGGCTCGGCCAGCACTTCGGCTGGCGCGCCACCTTCTGGGCCGTCAGCGCGGTCGGGTTGCTGGCGATGGCGGCACTGGCGCTGTTCGTGCCGACCCAACCGGCAAGCCATGAAGGCAGGTCGCTGCGTGCCGACCTCGACGCGCTGCTGCGCCGCCCGGTGCTGCTCGGTTTCGCGACCACGGTGCTCGGCTTCGCGGGGCTGTTCGCGCTGTTCACCTACATCGCGCCGCTGCTGACGCAGATCGCCGGCTTCAGCGCCGCGGCGGTGTCGCCGATCCTGCTGGTGTTCGGCGGCGGGCTGGTGATCGGCAACCTGGCCGGCGGCAAGCTCGCCGACCGGCACCTCGCCGGCACGGTGCTGGGCTCGCTGGCGGTGCTCGCGATCGTGCTCGCGCTGACCGGCTGGGCGCTGCACAGCCAGGTGGCCGCGGTGCTGTTCGTCGGCCTGCTCGGGGCGGCGTCGTTCGCGACCGTTGCGCCGCTGCAGATGTGGGTGCTGGACAAGGCCCAGGGGGCCGGGCAGAGCCTCGCATCGAGCTTCAACATCGCGGCGTTCAACCTCGGCAATGCCTTCGGCGCGTGGCTGGGCGGTGCGGTGATCGCGAACGGGCCGGGACTCGGCTCGCTCGCGTGGGTGGCCGCGCTGCTGCCGCTGGCCGGCCTCGCGATCGCGGCGCTCGCGATGGCGCTGGACCGCACGCCGGCCGCGATCGCCTCCGCCAACGCCTGATCGGAGCCACACCATGACCACATGCCGCACGCCGTGGCACGGCCTCGCCACGACCCTCATGTCCGTCTGCGCCCTCGCCTGCCTGGCCGCGATGCCTGCGCACGCCGGCACCTGGATCCAGAGCTGGACCGCCAGCCCCGAAGCAAGCTGGGGCGCGGAGTTCGCGCTGCCCACCGGCACGCCATCGACGATCGACGACCAGACGCTGCGCCAGGTCGTGCGGCTGAGCCTCGGCGGGCGGCGCGTGCGGTTGCAGCTGTCGAACGAGTACGGCCGCGAGCCACTGGTGATCGGCGCGGCGCAGGTGGCGCCGGCATCGGCCCCCGGGCGTGGCCGCGCGGTGACCTTCGGCGGACAGGCCGGTGTCGTCGTGCCGCCGGGCGCGCCGGTGCTCAGCGACCCGGTGGAACTCGAGGTCGCAGCGCTCGCGTCATTGGCCGTCAGCCTGTACCTGCCGAAGCCGACATCCACGCAGACCTTCCACTGGGATGGACGGCAAACCGCCTCGCTCGCGCCCGGCAACCAGGTGGGCGCCGCCCAGCTGCCGCCGACACCGGGCCTGACGGCGCGGATCTTCCTCAGCGGCGTCGCGGTCGAGGCCGACGCGCCACGCGGCAGTGTCGTCGTGATCGGCGACTCGATCACCGACGGCAACGGCGCGACGATGGACGCCGACACGCGCTGGCCCGACTTCCTCGCCGCGCGACTCGCGCCGCAGCGCATCGCGGTGCTGAACGCCGGCATCTCGGGTGGCCGGCTGCTGTCGGACGGGATGGGGCCGAGCGCGCTCGCACGCTTCGATCGCGACGTGCTGGCGCAACCGCAGCTGCGCAGCGTGATCGTGCTGATCGGCATCAACGACATCGCGTGGCCCGGCACCGCCTTCGACCCGCAACGCCGGCCGCCCGAGCTCGCGGAGCTGGTCGCCGGCTACCGCCAGCTGATCGCCCGTGCGCACCTGCGCGGCGTGCGCGTGCTCGGTGCCACGCTGACGCCGTTCGAAGGCGCCCTCGCCGGCACGCCGCTCGCCGACTACTTCCAGCCGCACAAGGACGCGCTGCGCCGGCAGCTCAATGCATGGATCCGCGACAGCGGCGAGTTCGATGCGGTGATCGATTTCGATGCGCTGCTGCGCGACCCGGCGCAGCCGTCGCGCCTGCGGCCAGCCTTCGACTCCGGCGACCACCTGCACCCGGGCGACGCCGGGCACCGCGCGATGGCCGGGGCGGTGCCGCTGCCGGCCACACGCTGATCAATCCCCGTTGCCGAGCTCGCAAGGCACGGCTCAGAACACGACGCCGGCGTACAGCAGCAGGTTGGCGTACGGCGTGAACTCGCCGCTGCGCACGATCGCGCGCGCCGAGGCGCTGCGCCGCTTCAGCTCGTCGTGCGGCACGTGCTCGACCGGCACGCCCTGCAGGCGCTCGCCGGCCAGCGCGACGAACGCGGGGCTGCGCTGCAGCGCCTCGTCGGCCAGCGCGGCGCGCTCCACCTGCATCTCGCTCAGCAGCACCTGCAGCACCTGGTCGAACGACGGCACGCCACGCGTCAGCGCGAGGTCGATGCATGGCGTGCCCGCCGGCACCGGCAGCCCGGCATCGGCAATCACGACCAGGTCGCCATGGCCCAGCCGCGCGACCAGCTGCGACAGGTCCCGGTGCAGCAGCGGCGTCTTCTTCACGACGCCTCGACCGTGGGTTGCAGGTCGCGCGCGAACGGCATCGCGTCGATCGTGCCGGGCCGCGCGACGCTGAACGCCGCGGCCCGTTGCGCATGCGCGATCGCCGCGTGCAAGGCCACGCCGGCGCAGCGCGCGGCGGCGAACGCGCCGATGAAGGTGTCGCCGGCACCGGTGGTGTCGACTGCCTGCGTGCGCGGCGCCGGCGCATGCACGTTGCCGCGCTCGTCGGCGCACTGCACGCCGTCGGCGCCCAGCGTGACGATCACCGTCGCCGGCCCGCGCTCGCGCAGCCGCGCCGCCGCCTCGGCCGGCGCCAGCACCTCGCCGAGCAGCACCGCCGCCTCGCTCTCGTTCGGCACCAGGATGTCGACCTGCTGCAGCAGCGCCGCCGGCAGCGCTTGCGCCGGCGCCGGGTTCAGCAGCACCGGCACGCCGGCCGCGTGCGCGATGGCGATCGCCCGCGCCACCGCCGCGAGCGGCGATTCGAGCTGGCACACCAGCAGCGCCGCCGACGCGATCTGCACCGCGGCCGCCTCGACCTGCGCAACGCCGAGCGCCGCGTTCGCGCCGGCCGACAGCGCGATGCTGTTCTGCCCGCGGTCATCGACCAGGATCATCGCGACGCCGGTGGGCTGCGCCACGTCGGCCAGGTGCGTGAGCTCGACGCCCTCGGCCGCCAGCCGGCGGCGCGC
>NZ_JBFUGW010000338.1:0-5838 GCF_056402735.1 Rhizobacter sp. P3_C12 | reverse complement strand
CACCAGCAGCTTCCGCGACGGCCTCGCGCAGAACGTCGGCATCACCTTCCTCGGCGTGCAGACCGAGGTCTACGGGCTCGAGCGGCTGGAGGTGCTGCGCGGGCCGTCGTCGGTGCTGTTCGGCAAGGGCGACGTCGGCGGCGTGGTCAACCGCGTCAGCAAGGTGCCCGGGCCGGATGCCGTGCGCGAGATCGGCGTGCAGACCGGCCGCTACGACCGCAAGCAGGTGATGGCCGACCTGGGCGGCGCGATCGACGACGACGGGCAGTGGCGCTGGCGCGTCGTCGGCCTGGGGCTGGACACCGGCACGCAGGACACCTACCCGAACGGCGAGCGCATGACGCAGAAGCGCCAGTACCTCGCGCCCTCGCTGAAGTGGCAGCCGACGCCGCAGACCTCGCTGACGCTGCAGGCCGAGGTGCTGCGCGACGACGGCTCCGACGACGTGCAGTACGTCAGCGACTTCAACGGCGGCCCGACCTCGATCAAGGAGGGCGACCCGACCTACAGCCGCATCGAAACCGGCTCCGACGCGATCGGCTGGCAGTTCRCGCATCGCTTCGACAACGGCTGGCAGCTGCAGAACAAGGCGCGCTACGCGCACCGCACCTCCGACAAGCACCACATCCAGTCGTTCTTCGACGCCGATCCCAACGTGCTGGAGCGCCAGGCGCGGCACGACGTGGAGGCAGTCGACGAGAACAGCATCGACACCTCGGTCCAGGGCAAGGTGGACAGCGGCAGCGTCTCGCACACGCTGCTGTTCGGCCTCGACGTCGACCGCAGCCGCGCCGAGTGGCAGCGCTGGCAGGACATGACGACCCCGCTCGACATGGCCAACCCGGTCTACGGCATCCCGATCGCCGAGCCGACCTCCCAGTCGCGCGACAAGCAGGTGATCCTCGAGCAGGTCGGGCTGTACGCGCAGGACCAGGTGCGCTTCGATTCGCACTGGGGCCTGACCGTCGGCGTGCGGCAGGACCGCGTGAAGTCCCGCTACGAGAACCGGAGGGCCGATCCCGCTTTTGAGGTCGGCCTCGCCGAGCGCACCGACAACGCCACCACCGGCCGGCTCGGCGTCACCTACCAGGTCGGCAACGGCTGGGCACCGTACGCGAGCTATGGCGAATCGTTCGTGCCGGTGATGGCGGTCGACGAAGGCGCGCTGTTCGATCCGAGTCGCGGCAGGCAATACGAACTCGGCGTCAAGTACATGCCCGAGGGCGAGGCGGTGTCGTTCACCGCGGCCGTCTTCAACCTGGAGAAKACCAACGTCGTGTCGTACGACCAGGTCAACTTCGTGCCGCATGCGATCGGCAAGGTGCGCTCACGCGGGATCGAACTCGAAGCCAGGGCGGCGCTGACCGCGCAGCTGCGGCTGACCGGCTCGTTCACCGCGCTGGACATGAAGGTGCTGTCCAGCGCGATCGCGTCGGAAGTCGGCAACATGCCGATCCTGACGCCGAAGCAGACCGCATCGGTCTGGCTCGACTACGCGCTGGGTGCCGAGGTGCTGCGCGGCGTGAGCGTCGGCGGCGGGCTGCGCCACGTCGGCAAGCGCTGGGACAACGGCGAGAACACCGAATCGCAGCCGCCCTACACGCTGGCCGATGCCGCAGTGCGCTACGACAACGGGCCGTGGCGCTTCGCGCTGAACGTCACCAACCTGTTCGACAAGCAGTACCTGAGCGGGCACGCCTACGGCAGCTACTTCCGCGGCAACGAGCGCAACGTGCTGCTGACGGCGAAGTACAGGTTCTGATCAGCCAGCCAGGCCGGCGTAGACGTGCTGCACGTCGTCGCCGGCGTCGAGCGCGGTGAGGAAGCTCTCCACTTCCTCCAACTGCTCGGCGGTCAGGCTCTTCGGGTCGATCGGGTTCTTCGGCTTGTAGCCGAGCTTGGCCGACAGCACCGTGAAACCCTGCCCCTGCAGCGCGCGGCTGACGAGATCGAGGTCGGCCGGGTCGGTCAGGAACATCGTGACGCCGTTCTCGTCGGCGGGCTCGAAATCCTGCGCGCCGGCTTCGATCGCCGCCACCTCCGGGTCGGCGCCCGGCGTGGCCGGTTCGGCCTCGATCATCCCCAGGTGGTCGAAATCCCAGGCCACCGAGCCTGAGGCGCCAAGCTGCCCCTTGCGGAACAGCACCCGCATGTCGGAGGCCGCGCGGTTCACGTTGTCGGTCAGGCACTCCACCATCACCGGCACGCGGTGCGGCGCGAAGCCTTCATACAGCGCGTGCTCGAAGTGCACCACCTCGCCGGTCAGCCCGGCGCCCTTCTTGATCGCGCGGTCCAGCGTGTCCTTGGGCATCGAGACCTTGCGCGCCTGCTCGACCACCAGCCGCAGCCGCGAGTTCGCGGCCGGGTCGGCGCCGTGCCGCGCGGCCACCATGATGTCCTTGGCCAGCTTGCCGAACAGCCTGCTCTTGGCACTGGACGCCAAGTCCTTGTGATATGCCTTCCATTGCGCGCCCATGCCGGTGTTCCTTGATCGTCGATGTCCCGGGCGACGTGCTCGGGGCCAACGATTCTAGGGGAGCGCCCGGCGCAGTGCCTCATGCAGCTGCGGGCGGCGGATGATGTCGAGGTGGCTGGCCCCGTCGATCACCGTGGTGGACACCACCGGCGCATGCACCGCCCAGTCGCGCAGGCGGCCGACCGTATCGTTCACTGACTGGCCGGCGTGGAAGAYGTGCATCGGGGTGTCGATGCGACCGTGCTGGTAGCGAGACCCCTGAGCCCGCTTGTCGATCGTCGCCCACAGCAGGTACTCCGCCGCGTCGTCGCCATCGCCATCGAGCGGCAGCGCGCGGTCGCCCACCAGCACCTGCTCGGCCAGCCCGTCACGCTCCACGTCGTCGAGCCGCGCGAACAGCTCGCGCCATGCGCCGGCCATCGTCGATTTCGACACCCAGGCATCGATCTCTCGCCAGGCCAGCGTGCGCTCGCCGGCACCGAGCGGCCGCGAGGCGCGCAGCGGCTCGGTCTCGAACACGTCGACCATGCCGAGGTAGTCGACCGCAACGCGCCCCTGCAGTTGCCGCGCGACCTCGATCGCCAGGTCGCCGCCCGACGACCAGCCGAGCAATGCGCAGCGCCGCTGCACGGCAGTGGCCTCGATGAAGGCCGCGTACTCCGCCGCCAACGCCTGCACCGCGAAACCGCGCCAGCGCCGCCGCGTGTAGACGTGGCTGACGAAGCCGTGCACCGGCCGCGCGCCCCGCAGCGCCTCGGTCAGCGGCAGGAACTCGCGCGAGTTGACGATCATCCCCGGCAGGCAGTACAGCGGCACGCCCTCGCCCCCCGCCTGCAGGCAGATCGCATCGTGCTGCTGTTCGAGCCGCTGCTGCAACCGGCCCGCCAGCTCGCGCAGCCGCGTCGCCTGCATCAGCTCCGACAAGGCCAACCCACTGCCGCCCGGCACGTGCTTGCGGATGCGCGCGATCAGCTTCAGGCTCAGGATCGAATCGCCGCCGAGCTCGAAGAAATCATCCTCGCGGCCAATGGTCGCCAGCCCCAGCACCTCGCCGAAGATGCGCGCCAGCGCCTGCTCGGTGGGCCCGCGCGGCGGCTCGATGCGGCGGGCCGCCGCGGCCTGCACCGGCCGCGGCAGCGCCTTGCGGTCGATCTTGCCGTTGGCTGTCAGCGGCATCGCGTCGAGCACGACGATCGCCTCCGGCACCAGCCAGGCCGGCAGGCTGCCCTGCAGCGCGAGGCGCAGCGCCGCGGCGCCCAGCGCTGTGCCGGCACGCGGCACGACCCAGGCCCACAGCACCGCACCACCCGACTCGCCCTCGCCCGGCAGCACCGCGGCATCGGCCACGCCGGGCAGCTCGCGCAGCCGCGCCTGCAGCTCGCCCGGCTCGACGCGGAAACCGCGGATCTTCAGCTGGTCGTCACTGCGGCCGAGGAACACCAGCGCACCATCGCTGCGCTGGCGCACACGGTCGCCGGTGCGGTACAGCCGCTCGCCGGTGCCGTGGGGAGACGCGACGAAGCGGCCCGCCGTCAGCCCCGGCTGCCCGCGRTAGCCCCGCGCCACGCCCGGCCCGCCGACGAACAGCTCGCCGGCGATGCCCGGCTGCACCGGCTCGAGCGCCTCGTCGAGCACGAAGGCCGACATGCCGCCGATCGGCCGGCCCAGCGGCAGCGCCGCGTCGGCATCGCTGGCGACGTGCATCAGCATGCCGACGCAGGTCTCGGTCGGCCCGTAGTGGTTGACGATGCGCAGCCCCGGCCGCAGCGCGCGCACGGTGGCCAGCAGCGCCGCATCGGCCGCCTCGCCGCCGAGCACCAGCGTGTGGGCCGGCAGCACGTCCTGCGGCCGCGCGGCGTTCAGCAGGCCCTTCAGGTGGCTGGGCACGATCTTCAGCACGTCGATGCGGTGGCGCTGCATCGCGTCGGCGAAGGCATCCGGGTCGAAGGCCGCGGCGCTGTCGAGCATCAGCAAGCTGCCACCCGAGCACAGCGCGCCGAACAGCGTCGTGTGGCCCAGGTCGGCGGCGACGGTGGACACCATCGCGAAGTTCAGGCCCTGCGGCAAGTCGTCAGGCAAGGCCAGCCGCGCGAGCATCGCCTGTGTGTAGTTCGCGAGCGCACCGTGCGACACCACGACGCCCTTCGGCGCGCCGGTCGAGCCCGAGGTGTAGATCAGGTACGCGGCCTGGTCCGGCAGCAAGACCGGCTCGGGCGGCAGCAGCAGCGAGCTCGGCGCCTCGAAGGCCGGCACGATCACCGGCAGCGTGCTCCACGCCACCGGCCCGGCCGCCATCAGCGCGCGTGCGCCGCAGTCGCGCAGCAGCTCCTGCAGCCGCGGCACCGGCAACGCGGGATCGAGCGGCACGGCCACCGCGCCGGCCTTCATCACCGCCAGCATCGCCAGCACGAACGGGCTGCCGCGCTCCAGCAGCAGCGCGACGCGCTCCTCGGCGCCTATGCCCTGCCGGCCGAGCTGCGCGGCCAGGCTGCGCGCGGCGCGCTCCAGCTGCGCGTGGCTGTGCGAGCCCAGCGCATCGACGACGGCCGGCCGCTGCGCATGCCGCGCCGCCTGCGCGGCCCACAGTGCCGGCACGCTGTGCCACGGCCAGGCCACCGGCTCGCCCCGCAGCACCGACGGCTCGCCGGGCAGCGTGGTCGACGCCAGCGCGCGCTGCGGGTCGGCGGCGGCCTGCGCGGCGAGGTGCACGAAGGCCGCGCGCAGCCGATCGATGGTCGCGCGGTCGAACAGGTCGGTGGCCCAGGCGAGCTGGAAGTCCAGCCCGCGGGCGTTCTCCATCAGGTCGAGGCTCAGGTCGAAGTGCACCTCGTCGACCGCGAGGCCGTCGATGTCGATCTGCCATGGGCTGTGAGGCGCCTTGCCGTCGGACGCTGGCTGCTGCCCGCCAGTCACCTGCGAGGCGCATTTCACCTGGAACAACGGATTCAGCCCCGCGCTGCGCTCGATGCCGAGCGCCTCGACCAGCTGATCCAGCGGCAGGTGCGCCTGCTGCCGTGCGGCCAGCAGCCGTTCGCGCACCTGGCGCAGCAAGGCCGCGAAGCCCTGCTGCGGGTCGATGCGCAGCCGCAGCACCAGCACGTTCGTGAAGTGGCCCACCATGCCGGCCAGTTCGGCGCGGTCGCGGTTCGCCGACGGCACGCCGACGCACAGGTCGCGGTCGCCGCCATAGCGGTGCAGCAGCAGCGCGAGCAAGGCCAGCGTCACCATCGCGGGCGAGGCGGCGTCGCGGCGCGCGAGCGCGAGCAGCGCATCGCCGGTCTCGGGTGCCAGCCCGAAGCCCAGCAGCGCGCCGCGGGCGCTGCGCTGCGCCCCGCGCGTGCGGTCCAGTGGCAGCGTGGTGG
>NZ_JBFUGW010000337.1:0-5920 GCF_056402735.1 Rhizobacter sp. P3_C12 | reverse complement strand
GGGCAGCACCAGGCGCGACAGGCGTTCGGTGGTTTCGCCGAACAGCGCCTCGGCAGCCAGCGCACGCAGCGGGRCACCGAGGTCCGACGCCGCGGCCAGCGACAGCGCGGCATCGGCGCGGCAGGCGATCGCGAGGCTGAAGCGGCCGGCGTCGCAGTCCAGTTCGAGTGCATAGGTGGCATACCCCCGCGGCGCGGCGCCGGCATCCGGCACGGCGGCGAGCGACAGGCCGCGCTGCAGGTCCAGCGCGCGCCACAGGGCGCCGAGGCGGCGGTCGTGCAGCAKCCGCGAGGCGCTGGCGGCGGCAGTGCCGACGGCCCCCAGGTGGGTGGCAATCGGCGTGACGGGTTCGATGCGGGTGGCAGCGGTCATGGCGATTCAGTCAATGGTGATGGCGACTTCGCGCCGGCGGTTGAGGGATTCCTCGAGCGCCGTGGCAAGTGCGTCGCGATGGGCAAAGAGTAGGTCGCGGGAGGTCGAATCGGTGGTCTCGAAGCGAAGCTGCAGCCAGTACGACGAAACCGACAGCGCGAGCGTGGTGTCGGGCAGCACGTCGGGGCGCAGCGGCATGCGCACCTGCCAGCCTTCGCTGTCGTCGACGGCGCGCTCGTTGCAGAAGCGCGAGATGGTCTGCGCGATCGCGGCGACCACCGGGTGCGTCGGCGCGGCCGCGCGGGCGACGCGCGCGGCTCCCGCGCTGCCATGAAGCAGGGGCTCCAGCAGCTCGGGGCCGGGAACGAGGTCGTCGGCCCAGTCGGGCTCGTCGTGTGGCTCGGGTTCGGGCTGGCGAGCGACCGGGGCGGCGTGCTCGGGTTCGGCGGAGACGGCGAGTTCGTCCTCGGCAGGCGCCTGCGAGGAGGACGGCTCGGCATCGGGCCGCAGCCGCTCGCCGAACGGCCGCGCGCCGCCCGACGGGCGACGCTGGCGCAGCAGGTCGGTGAAGCTCGGCGCGCGCAGGGGGTCGGCCGGCGCAGGCTGCTTCGGCAGCGCACTGCGGTGCACTTCAAACGAGACGGGGCGTGGGCGAGTCATGCGGCCTCCGTAGCCCGGGGTGCCAATCCGGGACCGCGCCGGCACCATGCACCCCGGATTGACATCCGGGCTACTCACAGCGCCACCCGACCCAAAGGCTCGACACGCACCTGCGCGCCCAGCTCCTGGTACGAGTACACCGCCAGCCACTTCGATTCCGATTCGACGATGCGGCGCACGTAGCGGCGGATGTCCATCGAGGTCACGACCGCGATGCCGGCGCGCGGCGTCAGCCCCGCCAGGTCCTTCACGCGCCGCGCGATCGCAGCGACCGCGTCCGGCGCCAGCGCCAGGTAGTTGCCGGCCGGCGTCGGCTTGATCGCGTCGCGGATCATCTTCTCGACCGCCGGCTCCAGCAGCACCGCCGACAGCGAGCCGCTGCCCTGCGTCGCGCGGTGGCTGAGCCAGCGCCCGAGGTCGCCGCGCACGTACTCGGTGAGCATCAGCGCGTCCTTCTCCTTCGGGCCCCAGTTGATCAGGCTCTCGCAGATCGCCCGCATGTTGCGGATCGGCAGCTGCTCTTCCAGCAGCCGGCGCAGCACCTCGGCGATGCGCTGCACCGTGACCACCTTCTGCATCTCGGCCACCAGGCCCGGGTAGTCCGCGCCGACCCGCTCCAGCACCCACTGCACTTCCTGGATGCCCAGGAACTGATGCGCCTGCTCGTGCAGCGACTGCACCGCGTGCTTCGCGATCACCTCCTCGTTGGACGGCTCGCCGTCCGGCTTCGGGCCGATCACCACCTGGCCGCTGCCGTGCGGCACGTCGTGCAGCAGCAGCTCGTACTCGTTCTCGGCATGGCTCGCCCGCGTCCACAGCCGGATGCCGGGGAACGGCAGGCCCAGCTGCTCCTGCAGGCCCAGGCGCTCGCGCTCGAACGCGGCGTTCAGCAGGTCGGGCCGCAGCGAGGCGGCCAGCGCCGGCGACATCGTCACCGCCAGCGGCGCGGTGAACGCGCTCGCCTTGTCCTCGATCGCCTGGATCTCGCCCTTGCGCGCTTTCGCGCCTTCGCGCTGCAGGCCCTTCAGCGCATCGGCCTCGCCCTCGTGCCCCGAGCCCGCACCCTTGGTCTGGCCCTGCAGCTTGCGGCCCAGCATCACCAGCGCGCCGGCCAGCAGCAGGAACACGTACCACGGGAAGCCCGGCACCAGCGCGAAGCCGCACAGGAAGCCCGCGGCCAGGTACAGCGCGCGCGGGCTGCGCGTCAGCTGGAAGGTGATCTCCTCGCCGAGCGACTTCGGCTTCGGTGCGTGCTCGTCGGCCACGCGGGTGATCATCACGCCGGCGGCCACGCAGATCAGCAGCGACGGGATCTGCGACACCATCGCGTCGCCGATCGACAGGATCGCGAAGCGGTTCGCCGCCTCGGCGGCCGGCATGCCGTGGTAGGTGATGCCGATCACRATGCCGGCCAGGATGTTGATCACCGTGATGATCAGCGCGGCGATCGCATCGCCCTTCACGAACTTCATCGCGCCGTCCATGCCGCCGTGCAGCTGGCTTTCCATCGCGAGCGCGGCGCGGCGGTGGCGCGCCTCGTCGGCCGTCAGGTGGCCGGCGCGCAGGTCGGCGTCGATGCTCATCTGCTTGCCCGGCATCGCATCCAGCGTGAAGCGCGCGCCGACCTCGGCAACCCGCTCCGAGCCCTTCGCGATCACGATGAACTGCACCACCGTGATGATCAGGAACACCACGATCCCGACCACCAGGTTGCCGCCCACCACCAGGTTGCCGAACGACTCGATGATGTGGCCGGCGTCGGCGTGCAGCAGGATCAGCTTGGTCGACGAGATGTTCAGCGACAGCCGGAACAGCGTCGTGAACAGCAGCAGCGCCGGGAACGAGGTCAGCGAGACCGCGCTCGGGATGTACATCGTCACCATCAGCAGCAGCGTGCTGATGGTGAGGTTCACCGCCAGCAGGCCGTCGATCAGGAAGGTCGGCAGCGGCAGCACCATCAGCGCGAGGATGGCCACGATCGTGGCCACCATCGCGGCATCGCCGCCTATGTTGATCTTGAATTTCTTCATGGCATCCGCCTGGGTGGAAAGGGTCAATGAACGGGGTTGTCGGAACCGGGGGCCGGTGCAGCGGGTGCATCGGCGCGCCTGGCGCCGATCTCGTCGACCCAGCGCAGCACCACGGCCACCGATTCGAAAAGCTCTTCGGGCACGGCGTGGTCGACCGGCACCTTGTGCAGCGCGCGCGCGAGCGGCGGGTGCGCGAACACCGGCACGCCCATCGCCTCGGCGTGGCCGCGGATGATCAGCGCCGCGTCGTCCACGCCCTTGGCCAGCACGACCGGCACGCCGGCCTCGTTGGCGCGGTAGCGGATCGCCACCGCGTAGTGCGTCGGGTTGACGACCACCGCGTCGGCCCGGCCCACCGCCTGCTTCGGGTCTTCCTCGGCCAGTTCGCGCGCCAGCTGCTTGCGCTGGCCCTTGATCTCGGGGTCGCCTTCCTGGCCCTTGAACTCGCGCTTGATCTCGTCCTTGGACATGCGCTGGCCCTTCATGAAGTGGTGGCGCTGCAGCGCGAAGTCGAGCGGGGCCAGCACCATGAACAGCGCCACCGCGAACAGCAGCACCTTGCCGATCGCGCCCCAGGCGATGGCGCCGATCGCCATCGGCGTCTGGAACACCGCGCCCGAGATCAGCGGCAGCAGCTGCACGATCACCTGCCACATCACCGCGCCGATCACCACCGCCTTCAGCACCATCTGCGCGAAGGTCATCAGCGACTTCAGCGAGAACACCTTCTTGATGCCCTGGGCCGGGTTCAGGCTGTCGAACTTGGGCTGCACCGCCTTCGGCGTGAGCTGGATGCCGACGTGCGCGGCGATGCCGACCACCGCGCCGATGGCCGCCACCACCAGCAGCGGCAGGATCACGAGCCCCGCCTCCATGCCCATCGCGGCGAGGCGCTTCCAGATCACGTCCATCGGGATGTCGCCGGGGCCGATGTCCAGCGCCAGCGAGATCACGGTGCGCATGCGCGCGGCGGCGCTGTCGGCCATCGCCAGCAGCGTGCCGACGACCGCGAGCGTGGAGCCGGCGATCGCCATGTCCTGGCTCTTGGCGACCTGGCCTTCCTCGCGCGCCTTGCGCAGCTTCTGCTCTGTGGGCTCTTCGGTTTTTTCGTCGGACATGGCGTGACCGAATGCAACGGGCGTCGACGGATTGCCGACATCGACAGGCTAGGCGTGCACGCGGCGCCGGCCGGGGCCCGGCCCGAAGCGGTGTGCGCAAACCCGACGCGAGGCGTCCGGCTTCATGACGGCGCTGCCGCGGCGCCCGCAGACGCCCTCACAATGCGGCGCATGCCCGACCTGCTCGCCCCGCCGACGGCCGATCTGCAACGCGTGATCGACGCGCTGCCCGCCCTCGAAGCCGCCGAAGACCCTGCCCGCCACCGCGGCCTGCTCGAACAGGCGGCGGCGCTGGCCGCCGGCGACGACATCGACGCCCACACGCTTGGCCGCATCCAGCTGCTGATGGCGCGGCTGCATGCGCAGCTCGGCGAGTACGAACTCGCGTACGCGCGGGCGCTGTCGGCCAGCGAGCAGCTGGCGCGCGCCGGCGACACCGCGCGGGCGTCGAGCGCGGCCAGCACCTGCATCTCGATCTGCATCGAGACCGGCGATTTCAGCCGTGCGCTGGAGCACCTGCGGCAGACACAGGCCGCCGCGCGTGCACGCGGCGACATGGAGCTGCTGGTGCGGCTGCTGTTCAACCAGGCCTGCACCTTCCTGTGCGTCGACGAGTTCGATGCGGCGGCGCACTGCTGCGAGGAGGTGCTGAAGGTGGTGGCCGAGATATCCAACGGGAAGGCCCTCGAGGCGCTGCCGGGCCAGCTGGCGACCACCGCCGAGAGCGCCCGCGCGGCGCTCGKTTTCAGCCGCACCTACCTGGCCGATGCGCACGAGCGGCGCGGCCGGCTGGCCGAGGCGAAGTCCGAGCGGCGGCGCGCGGCCGCGGTGCTGCCGAAGGCGAGCGAGCGCAGCCCGCTCGCGTCGCTGCACATGGTGATCTATGCGCGCTCGCGGCTCGGCGACCTGGAGGGTGCGCGCCAGACCGCGTCGATCTTCCTGCGGCGCGTGCGCCAGCTGCCGCGCGCGCCGCGCTGGATGGCGCAGGTGTGGCTGACGATGGGCGTGTACTACCAGCACGCCGGCAAGCCGGGGCGGGCCGCGGCGCGCTTCGAGCGGGCGATCCGTGCGATGCGCAGCATCCACCACGACGGCGAGCTGCCGAACACGATGCAGATGCTGGCCAATGCGCATGCAGCGAACGGCCGGCATGCCGAGGCGCTGCGCTGGCTGCGCCAGGCGCATGCGGCGCGGCGCCACACGCAGCCCGAGCAGGAGCGGCTGCACTACCGCATGGCCGCGCTGGAGCGCGATGCCGAGGAGCGCCGGCTGGAGCGCGAGACCGCGATGCTGCATGCGCAGCGGCTGGCGGTGGTGGGCCGGCTGATGGCGCAGATCTACCACTCGCTGGGGGCGCCGCTGGTGGCGGCGCGGCAGGCGCTGTCGCTGTGCATCACGCAGGCCGACCACCTGAAGCCGGCCGAGCTGTCGGCGGCCATGCGCGGCGTGGTCGCGCACATCGACGAGGCGACGGCGCTGACGCGCCAGCTGCGCATGTTCTCGTACCGCGCGGCGCCGCAGGCGATGGTGCTCGACCTGCCGCTCGCGCTGCAGGAGGCCTGGAACGGCATGGCGATCGGCCGCTCGGGGCCGCGCGAGCCGCTGGTGCTGCGTGGCGTCGCGCCGCCGCAGGTGCGCGGCGACGCGCAGCGGCTGGCGGTGCTGCTGCGGATCCTGCTGATCGAGATCGAGCGCCTGGGCGGTGCGCAGGCGCCGCAGGTGCTGCTGTCGATGAACGGC
>NZ_JBFUGW010000336.1:0-6784 GCF_056402735.1 Rhizobacter sp. P3_C12 | reverse complement strand
GGGCGGCGGCGTGGCGGGCGGCGGCATCACGCCGCAGGCCTTGCAGGCGGCGAAGGCGAAACTGCGCGTCACGCAGGGTTTCTATCCGCCGGTGGCCTTCCATTTCGCGGTCTCGTTCGGTGCGAACCCGAAGGACTCGGACGGTGCGTTCCGCGAGGTCAGCGGGATCGGTCCCGAGATCGAGACCGAGACGGTGAACGAGGGCGGGCTGAACGGTTTCGCGCATGTGCTGCCGAAGTCGATCAAGCATCCGCGGCTGGTGCTGAAGCGGGGCATCGCGGCGAAGGAGTCGCGCCTGGTGAAGTGGTGCCAGCAGGTGCTGGACGGTGGTTTCGTGAAGCCGATCGATCCGTTGCTGGTGCACGTCTTCCTGCTCGATGCGGCGGGCGATCCGCTGCGTTGCTGGACGGTGGAGAACGCCTGGCCGGTGAAGTGGGAGATCGACGGGTTCCAGTCCACCCGCAACGAGGTGGCGATGGAGAAGATCGAGCTGGCCTATGCCCGTTCGAACCGGATGTATTGAGGACTCTGATGAGCATCGAGGTGCGTCAACTGCTGATCCGTTCGCAGGTCCATGCGGCTCCCGTGGTGCCGCAGCGGCAGGGGGTTTCTTCGGCCGAGCTGCAGCGCTTGCGCGAGCAGCTGCTGTCCGAGTGCAAGACCTGGCTGGCGCAGCAGCTGCGAGCCCAGAAGGAGCGGTGATGGGCTCATTCGACACCCCGCASCCGTTCGCCCTGAGCYTGTCGAAGGGRYTGCGCGCATCGAGCCAAGGCTTCGACAAGCTCAGCCCGAACGGGGTACCCCCCCACCGCCCGCCCCCGCCCCCTCCGCCCCCGCGCACCAAGCCAACAAACAGACAGACAGACGAAAACAAATGCCAACCGACCGCCTCGGCCAACTCACGCACCTGGTGATGACGCGCTTCACGCTGAAGGGCGGCACGGTCAAGCTCGATGAATCGGCGACCTTCACCGTGCAGATCAATCCGGCCGACTTCAAGCACACCACCGGCATCACCTACGACAAGAAGAAGACCCAGGGCGATGCCCAAGGCACCCCGAAGTTCGCTGCGGTCGGCGACGAACACGTCAGCTTCGCCCTCGTGCTCGACGGCACCGGCATCGTCCCGCCCGGCGCCAACGGCAAGCGCGAAGACGTGCGCACGCAGATGAAGAAACTCAATGCGGTCACCTTCCAGTACCTGCCCGACACCCAGGAGCCACCCCTCGTGCGCCTGCTGTGGGGCAGCCTGATCTTCTTCGGCCGCCTGGAATCGCTGAACACGCAATACACCCTCTTCAAGCCGAGCGGCGAGCCGCTGCGCGCCCGTGTCGACCTCAGCTTCCTCGGCGCGATGAGCAAGGAGGAGGCCAGGCTCGTCTCCAACCGCGAGCCCGAGGCCAGCCTCACCAGCGTCACCGTCGTCGACGGCGACACGCTGCCCCAGCTGTGCGCCGACCACTGCGGCAGCGCCGCCGCCGCCCCCGCGGTCGCGCGCGCCAACAACCTGCCCAGCCTGATGGCCGTCACGCCCGGCACCACGCTGGCGATGTCGGCACCGGCCGCCTGATCCGGTCACCCCCCATGCCCGCCGCCTCCCCCCTCGACAACGCCGACGGCGTCGTGCGCCTCTCGCTCAGCGCCGACGGCACGGCGCTCGACGAGACCCTCGAGGTCATCTCGATCTCGGTGCGCCGCGGCGTCAACAGCGTGCCCTCGGCCCGCATCGAGCTGGCCGACGGCGACATGCCGAACCGCAAGTTCCCGCTCAGCGACGCCGCCCACTTCAAGCCCGGCGTGCTGCTGTCGATCAAGGCCGGCTACCAGTCCGCCCCCACCACGGTGATCTTCGAAGGCCTCGTCGTGCGCCACGGCCTGCAGGTGCGCGGCGACAACGATGCCCGCCTGATCGTCGAATGCCGCGACAAGGCCGTGCTGATGACCGTCGGCCGGCACAACGCCAACTTCATCGACCAGACCGACAGCGCCGTCATCGAGACCCTGGCCGGCGACCACGGCCTCTCCATCGAGGCCGACGCCACCGAGCTCAGCCACACCGAGCTGGCCCAGCACTACTGCAGCGACTGGGATTTCATGCTGTCGCGCGCCGAGGTCAACGGCCTGCTCGTCATCGCCACCGACGGCAAGCTCGCCGTCAAGGCCCCCGCGGTCGATGCCGAGCCGGCGCTCTCGGTCACCTACGGCATCGACCTGATCGACTTCCAGGGCGACCTCGACGCGCGCAGCCAGCTCGCGAGCGCCCAGGCCTTCTCGTGGGACATCAAAGGCCAGGCCGCGCTCGAAGGCACCGCGAGCGCCCCGGTGACGCTGCCGAAACAGGGCGACATCGACTCCGCCACGCTCGCCCAGGTGATCGGCCTGCCCAGCTGGCGGTTGCAGTCCGGCGCACCGCAGCCGCTGGCCGCGCTCACCAGCTGGGCCAAGGCGCAGCAGCTGCGGGCCGGCCTCGCGCGGCTGCGCGGGCGCATGAGCTTCCAGGGCTCGGCGCTCGCCACCGTCGGCGGGCTGATCGAGCTCGCCGGCGTCGGCACGCGCTTCAGCGGCAAGGTGTTCGTCACCGGCGTGCGCCACGACATCGCCGACGGCAACTGGATCACCGAGGCCGAGTTCGGCCTGGCGCCCGACTGGTTCGTCGAACGCCCCGACGTGGTCGCGCCGCCCGGCGCCGGCCTGCTGCCCGGCGTGCACGGCCTGCAGGTCGGCATCGTGATGAAGCTCGACGGCGACCCGGCCGGCGAGCAGCGCGTGCAGGTCAAGCTGCCGATGCTGCAGGCCGCCACCGAAGGCATCTGGGCCCGGCTGCTGCAGTTCCACGCCAGCAATGCGTTCGGCGCGTTCTTCCTGCCCGAGGTCGGCGACGAGGTGGTGCTCGGCTACTTCGCCGACGACCCCTCGCACCCGGTCGTGCTCGGCAGCCTCTACAGCAGCAAGCAGGCCACGCCGTACCCGCTGGAGGCCGCCAACGACATCAAGGCCATCGTCACCCGCTGCCGCTCCAAGCTCGAGTTCGACGAGAAGGACAAGGTCATCACCGTCATCACCCCCGGCAACAACAAGATCGTGCTGAGCGACAAGGACAAATCCATCCTGCTGCAGGACCAGAACGGCAACAAGGTCGAACTCGCGCCCGGCGGCATCACGCTCGACAGCCCGGGCGACATCAAGGTGACGGCCAAGGGAACGATCACGCTCGACGCGGTCGGCGCGATCTCGGTCACGTCCAAGGCCGACATCAAGCTCAGCGCCTTGAACATCGCCGCCGAAGCCCAGGTCGGTTTCACTGCGAAGGGCAACGCGAGCGCCGAGCTCTCGGCCGCCGGGCAGACGGTGGTCAAGGGCGCGATGGTGATGATCAACTGAACCGCACGGAACCGAGCCATGCCGCCCGCCGCCCGCCTCACCGACATGCACGTGTGCCCGATGGTCACGCCCGGCCTGCCGCCGATCCCGCACGTCGGCGGGCCGATCGTCGGCCCGGGCGTGCCGACGGTGCTGATCGGCAAGCTGCCGGCCGCGGTGCTCGGCGACAGCGCGGTCTGCGTCGGCCCGCCCGACACCATCATCCAGGGCTCGACCACGGTGCTGATCGCCAACAAGCCGGCCGCGCGCATCGGCGACCCGACGGCGCATGGCGGCAGCATCGCGATGGGCTGGCCGACGGTGCTGATCGGTGGATGACGCGACCATGGGCCTCGACAGCAACAAGCGCTTCCTCGGCACCGGCTGGGCCTTCCCGCCGGCCTTCGACGGCCGCACGCTGCATGCGCTGACAGTGTCGCAAGAGCAGGACGTGCGCGAGAGCCTGCGCATCCTGCTGTCCACCGTGCCCGGCGAGCGCGTGATGCACCCGACCTACGGCTGCGGCCTGCAGCGCATGGTGTTCGAGAACATCACCGAGAGCACGCTGACCGAGATCCGCAGCCTGGTCGAGAAGGCGGTGCTGTTCTTCGAGGTGCGCATCACGCTCGACCAGGTCGAGATCGACACCGCGGACCTGTACGAGGGCGTGCTGAAGCTGCAGCTGAACTACACGATCCGCAGCACCAACGTGCGCGACAACCTGGTGTACCCGCTGTACCTGAACGACGGTGCGGCGCGCGGGGGGGCGGCATGAGGGCCGAGCGCCGGGCCGTTCCCAAGCCGGCCCTCGTCCCCTCGGGGGACCGGCCGACGTACTCGTCGGCCGAGGGGTTGTCATGACCACCGGAACCTCGCAGAACGAGAGGTTCCCGCCAGCGCTGGCCGACGGCTACTTCCGCGTCGACGAGCTGCCGTTCGAGGACCGCGTCGCGATGACGGCCACGCTCGCGCGCCAGCTGCGCTTCGTCGACCTCGACAACCGCGAGGCCGGCGACTGGCGCGCGATGTTCGCGAGCGACGTGACGATGGTGCTGGCGCGCATCGCCAGCATCGACGTGCAGGCGCTGCAGGAGGATTTCCTGCACGACGCCGAATCGGCACCGCTGCCGCGCCTGGCCTCCCAGGTGGTCGAGCTCGCGCAGTGGATCGACCTGTGGTTCAAGTCGCTCGACGGGCGCGACGACGCGGCCTCGCTGGCGTTCCGCGGGCGCGTCCACCAGCTGGTCGACCAGCAGCTCGGCGCCGAGCTGCAGTGGGTGCACGAGCGCTTCGGCAAGCGGCGCTGGCAGGACCGCGAGGTGGGCCGCTCGCACGAGCGGCTGGCCGGCATCTGGAGCAGCGGCGCGCCGCTGCTCGCGACAGCAGCCGCGGGCCGTGACGAGCGCGAGCTGCTGCGCGAACGCTACTTCGTGTTCCTGGCCGCGATTGACACGCTGCGCGCGCTCGCCCGCGAGCTGCTGCCCGACACGCTGCGCAGCGGCACGCACGAGGCGGCGGTCGGGCTGCTGATCGCGTTCCTGAAGGTCTACGAATCGGCGCAGCGTGAGGTGAACCGCTTCACCGCGCGGCACGTCGATTTCTACTACCGCGACTGCCTCGGCTTCGGCCCGGCCGGCCCGGTGGCCGACGAGGTGCACCTGGCCTGCGCCCGCGATGCGCGCGGCGAACGCCTGCTGCAGGTGCCGCAGGGCACCGTGTTCGACGCCGGCAAGGATGCGGCCGGCCAGCCGCTGCGCTTCCACAGCGCGGCGCCGCTGGTGGTGACCGATGCGCGCGTCGCGGCGCTGTGCACGCTGCGCATGGAGCGCGATGCGCGGATCTCGCCGGAGTGCGAGTTCGGCTTCGTGACGCGCGCCAAGGCGGCGCGGCCCCCGGTCGGCGTCGCCGATGGCAGCAGCGCCTGGCCGCTGTTCGGCGGCGGGGCCGGGGCGGTCGATGCGCGGCTGGGCCTTGCGATCGCGTCGCCGCTGCTGTTGCTGCGCGAGGGCGAGCGGAGGATCCGCGTCGAACTGCCGGTCGGTGAAAATTCGGGTGAGGGCGCGGCCGACGGCGCGCAGGCGCTCGACGCGCTGGTCGACGCCGTCACCTTCGCGACCGACCCGGTCACGCTGCGCACTGCCTTCGGCCGGCTGCTCGGCCACTGGCTGCTGTCCGGCAGCGCCGACTTCACCGAGGCGCAACTGCGCCGCATGCGGCTGGCCGCACACCGCGAGCTGCAGGGCCGCGTGCCGCAGGCGCACAGCGTCGGCGATCCGCTGGTGCTGCTGGCCGGCGCGCAGGCGCCGCAGCGCGTGCTGGTGTTCGAGCAGCTGTTCCACGGCCTGCTGAAGCTGCACCTGAGTGGCGCGCACGGCTGGCTGGAGGCCACCGATGCCGATGTCGATCGCCTGCCCGAAGGCGGCCTGTCGATCACGCTGCGGCTGCGCCCCGATGCGCCGGCGATCGTCGGCTGCGAGCCGGCCGTGCATGGCGCCGACTGGGGGACGCGGCTGCCGGTGCTGCGCATCGAGCTCGGCACGCAGGGCCGGCTCTACCCGTACTCGCTGCTGGCCGACCAGCCGCTCACCGAGGCCCGGCTGCGCGTCAGCGCCAGCGGCGTGCGCGACATCGTGCTGCACAACAACCTCGGCCGGCTCGACCCGACCAAGGCCTTCCACCCGTTCGGCCCGCTGCCGACGCTGTCGTCGTACCTGGTGGTCGGCGCGCGCGAGGTGGCGTGCAAGAACATCCAGCGGCTGTCGATGCAGCTCGAATGGGGCGGCCTGCCGCCCGACGCCGGCGGCTTCGACACGCACTACCGCGGCTACCCCGACGAGCAGCGCCGCGGCGATTTCACGGCCGCGCTGGCGATCCTGCGCGACGGGCTGTGGCAGCCGTGCAGCGGGGCCTCGGCGCAGCAGCCGCTGTTCGCGCCGCCGGATGCCGCCGCCTGCCTGCAGCCGATGCTGGCGATCGAGGTCGACCCCGGCTCGGTGCGCAAGCACAGCCGTGCGAGCGACCCCGCGGAGTGGGACGGGCCGCTGCCGCGCAACGGCCTGTACCGGCTGCAGCTCACCGGCCCGCGCGGCGCCTTCGGCCATKCCGCCTACCCGATGGTGCTGGCCGATACCGTCACCGCGAACGCGCGCAGGAACCTGCGCGCGCGCCGCCGCCCGCCGCTGCCGAACCCGCCGTACACGCCGCTGATCGAGCGGCTGACGCTGAGCTACGAGGCCGCGGGCGTGATACGGCCCGGCGCGCAAAGCCCGAGCGAGAACGTGACAGAGAAGGGGACGGAGGCCGCGCCGGACGTGGAGCGCCTGCTGCACCTGCACCCGTTCGGCGTCGACACGCTGCATTCGGCGGCGGCCGGCGCGAGCCACGGGCTGCTGCCGCGGCCGGGCGACGACGGCAACCTCTACAT
>NZ_JBFUGW010000335.1:0-6011 GCF_056402735.1 Rhizobacter sp. P3_C12 | reverse complement strand
AGCGCCAGGTTGGCCAGCAGCGCCGCGCCGACCGCGCTGCGGTGGCGCAGCACGAAGCGGCGCACGCGCCCGTGCAGCCCGCCGCTGCGCGCCTGCACCGGCAGCCCTTCGAGGCAGCGGAACAGCTCGTCCGACAGCGCCTGCGCCCACGCATAGCGCTGCGCCGGCTCCTTCTGCAGCGCCTTGCGCACGACCGCATCGAGATCGCGGTCGGCGCGCGCGCCGGTGGGCGGCGGCTCGGTCTCGCACACCTCGCGCGCGAGCGCATGCGCCGCATGCTCGCGGTAGGGGCTGCGGCCGGCCAGCAGCCGGTACAGCAGCAGCCCGAGCGCATACACGTCGCTGGCCGGCGTGAGCGCGAGCCCGCGCACCTGCTCGGGGCTCGCGCACGACAGCGTCATCGCCGCCGCGGCCGGCTCGCCGATGTGGCGCGCGATGCCGAAGTCGACCAGCCGCAGCGCGCCGGACGGCGAGACCAGCAGGTTCTCCGGCTTCAGGTCGGCATGCACGATGCCCTGCTGGTGCAGGTAGTGCACGACCTCGCAGACCTCGCGCATCAGCCGCAGCCGGGCCTGCAGGTCGAGGTYGGTGCGTTCGCAGTGGCGCGTGATCGGCTCGCCGTCGGCCAGCGCCATCGCGAGATAGGGCTGGCCGGCCGCGGTGACGCCGGCATCGAGCAGCTTCGCGAGCTGCGGGTGGTCGAGGCCGGCGACGATGCGCTGCTCGCGGCGGAAGCGCTCGAGTGCTTCAGGCGAGCTCGGCGTGGCCAGCTTGATCGCGACCTGCTGCTCGAACTGCCCGTCGTCGCGCGCCGCGCGCCAGACCTCGCCCATGCCGCCGCGGCCGAGCGGTGCGACCAGCCGGTACGGGCCGAAACGCTGGCCGGTGAGGGCGGTCGGGGCGCGCTCCATGTCAGGTGCAGCGCTGCAGCGCCGCGCGCGCCGCGCCCGGGCCGATGTCGGTCGGGTCGAGCAGGCGCTGCACGTCCTCGAACATCGGCAGGCTCTGCCGGAAGCGGGCGCAGGCCCCGGTGGCGTCGCCCTGCGCGCGCAGCGCCTGGCCGAGCTGGTAGTACGCGAGGCCGTGCAGGTAGTGGGTGACGATGTCGCGCCGGATGCCCTCGGGCAACGCCTCGAAGGTGGCGACCGCCGCGGCGGCCGTGCCGCGGCTGGCGGCCGCGTCGCCGGCGGCGAGCTGCGCCTCGCTGAGCCGCACCGCCGCGCCGGCGCGGTCGGCGTTGAACTGCGGGCTGTTCGGCTCCTGCTGCGCCAGGCGATCGAGCATCGCGATCGCGCGGCGGTGCAGCTCCAGCGCCTTGCCCGGCTGCTTCAGCCGCACCAGCGCGCGGCCCATGCCGTGGTACTGGATCGCGAGCGTGCGCGTCAGCTTGGTGTCGTTCGGCTTGGCATCGGCCATGCGCTGCAGCAGCGCCGCGCCCTTGCCGTACGACTCCAGCGCGAGCTGCGCGCTCTGCGGCTGCAGGTCGTGGCCGAGCAGCGTCATGCCGCGCAAGCCGTAGGTGGTGGCCAGCGTGTTGGCGGCGATCGCGTCGGCGGGCTCGCGCACGAGCAGCGCCTCGAGCTGCTGCGTGGCGGTCGCGGTCGACGCGAGGAAGGCCTCGTGCTGGCCGGCCTGCTGCTGCGTGCTGCCGAGCTCGGTGTACAGCGTGGCGCGCAGCCGCAGCAGCCGCGGGTTGTCGGGCTCGGCGGCGATCAGGTCGTCGGTGATCGCGATGGCCTGGCGCAGCGACCCCATGCCGTCGTCGTTGCGGCCCACCGACGTGAGCAGCGCGCCGCGGCTGCCGTACAGCAGCGCGAGCTCGCGCTGCGCGGCGCGGAAGTTCGGATCGCGCCGCCGCGCCGGCGTGCCCAGCGGCTCGGCCAGTGCGATGCCGCGCTCGTAGCTCGCGAGCGCGGCCACCGGGTCGCCCAGGCTGGCTTCGGCGTTGCGGCCCTGCAGCTCGGCGATCTGCCGGTAGCCGCCGGCCAGCTCCAGCTGCAGCGCGGCGTCGCCCTGCAGCTCGGCGCTGAGCTGCTGCAGGTAGTTCAGCGCGGTCTGCACGACCAGCTGGCGGGCCTGCGTCGATCCGGGCAGGTCGCGGATCGCGTTGTTGACGTCGAGGATCAGCGTGTTGGTGAGCTTGCGCACGCTCGCGAAGTGGCGCTCGGCGCGCTCGCGCTGCACGTTGGCCTGCCAGGCTTCGTACGCGGCGATGCCGATGCCGGCCGTCAGCGCGAGGTTGGCGACCAGCGCCGCGCCGACCATCGCGCGGTGGCGCAGCACGAAGCGGCCGGCGCGGTAGCTCCAGGCGCCGCGGCGCGCATGCACCGGCAGGCCTTCGAGGTGGCGGAACACGTCGTCGGCCAGCGCTTCGGCCGACGCGTAGCGGTGCGCCGGCTCCTTGCGCAGCGCCATCAGCACCATCGCGTCGAGGTCGCCGCGCAGCTGGCGGCGCAGCCGGCCGCCGTGCGGCACCGCATGGCTCGGGCGCGGTGGCTCGGTCTCGCAGATCGCGCGCGTCAGCGCGTAGCTGTCGGTGGCCTCGCCGTAGGGGCTCGCGCGGGCCAGCAGCCGGTACAGCACGACGCCGAGCGCGTAGATGTCGCTGGCCGGCGTCAGCGGCTCGCCGCGCACCTGCTCGGGGCTCGCGTAGTCGGGCGTCAGCACGCGCTGCAGCGTGAGCGTGGGCTCGCTCGCCGCGCCGCCCTCCGCGGGCGGCCCCAGCCGCTTCGCGATGCCGAAGTCGACCAGCTTCACGACGCCCTGCGGCGTGACGAGGATGTTGGCCGGCTTCAGGTCGCGGTGGATCACGCCCTGCCGGTGCGCATAGTCGACCACCAGGCAGACGCTGCGGAACAGCTGCAGCCGCTGCGGCAGCGCGAGCGCCTGCTGTTCGCAGTGGAAGTCGAGCGCGATGCCGTCGACCAGCTCCATCACGAAGTACGGCTCGCCCTCGGGCGTGAGGCCGGCGTCGAGCAGCTTCGCGAGGTTGGGGTGGTCGAGCGACGCGAGGATGCGGCGCTCGGCGTCGAAGCGCGCCAGCAGCAGCTGCTGGTCGCCGCCTTCGCGGATCAGCTTGATCGCGACCCGCTGCTCGAACTGGCCGTCGTCGCGCTCGGCGCGCCAGACCTCGCCCATGCCGCCGCGCGCGATCAGACCGACCACGCGCCACGGCCCGAGGCGGCGGCCGATCCAGTGGCGCGACGCATGCGCGTCGAGCGCCTGCAGCAGTTGCGCGGCGGGCTGCTGGTCGAGCGGCGTGTTGTCCGGCTCGGCGGCGGCGAGCAGCGATTCGAGCTCGGCCTGCAGGGCCGGCTCGCCCACGCAGCTGCGCTGCGCGAAGCCGGCGCGCTGCGCGAGGGGCAGCGCCAGCGCATCGGCCACCAGCGTCTTCAGGCGTTGCCAGCGCTCGGCATCCATCGTCACGCTCATCGCAATCCCTTCAGCGGCGCGCGAGGCGCTGCGCGGCCTGGGTCAGCTGCACGCGGTTGCGCGCGGCGAAGCGGCGGCGCAGCTGGCGCATGTGGTAGTCGACCGCGTGCGAGGACAGCTGCAGTTCGCGCGCGATCTGCTTGTCGCTCGCGCCATGGGCGAGCTGCAGCAGGATGTCGCGCTGCACCGGGTTCAGCACCTCGTCGCCCGGCTCGGCCGGACCCGAAGGCGGCCAGCGCGTGTGCTGCAGGTAGAACTCGTGCAGGCACAGGCTGAGGTTCAGCAGCTGGCCGAGCACCGCGTCGCCGATCCAGGTGCTGCCCGGCGTGCGCGACAGCAGGCTCAGCAGCCAGCGCTCGTCGGCACGGCGGCCCGGCAGCGCGATCAGTGCGCCACTCTGCATGCCGGTGGCGCGCAGGTCGGCGACGAAGCGGGCGAACCGGGTGCCGGTGCCGGCATCGCTCCACTGGTCCAGCGACCAGATGGATGGCAGCGACGACTGCAGCGCCTCGCGCCAGCGCGGGTCGACCTCGTGGTGCTGCTGCGCGAAGTAGCGCTGCAGCCAGTCGGCATCGATCAGGCTGGTGCAGAACGCGGCCGGGCGCCAGCCGGCTTCGTCGCGCACCAGCGTGCCGCAGGCGAGCCATTCGAAGCCGAGCGCCTGCAGCAGCGCGCGCACCGTGCGGTGGCGCTCGCACGGGCTCTCGGCGGCCAGCAGCGCCGTCAGCAGCGACGGCCGCCGCACGCTGCCGCGCGGGTGCGGCTCGATGCGCGGCGGCTCGGTGTGCAGCAGCACCGGCGGCGGCGGACGCAGCACCGGCGGCCCGTGCTCGGCGGCCTGCAGGTGGCCGAAATTGCTGTCGATGTCGGCTTGAATTGCGGCATTCATCGCAACGCTCCCGGAGTTCTCGTCTCCCCTAGGGCGCAAGCCCGGCGCGAAGCGGCTCATGCAATGTGTGTCGAAGCGTATCGGCGTGCCGCTTCGGCACGGCTCAGCGGATCGCCAGCTCGCGCAGCAGCCAGGCGCGCGCGCTGGCCCATTCGCGCTTCACGGTGGCGGGCGAGATCTCGAGCGTGGCCGCGGTCTCGTCGACGCTGAGCCCGCCGAAGAAACGCAGCTCGACGACGCGGCTCTGCTGCGCATCGAGCTGCTGCAGCCGCGTGAGCGCCTGGTCGAGCGCGAGCACGTCGAGCGCCGGCGTGTCGCGCGGCGCGAGTTGCGCGATGGCGGCTTCCGACAGATCGTCCAGCGGCACGTGCACCTGGCCTGCGCCGCGCTTGCCGGCGCCGCGCGCACGCGCATGGTCGACCAGGATGTGACGCATCACTTTCGACGCCAGCGCGAAGAACTGGGAACGCGAGGCCCATTGCACCGGGCGGTCGTCTGTCAGGCGCAGGTAGGCCTCGTGCACCAGGCCGGTGTTCTGCAGCGTGTGGTGGGCGCGCTCGTGGCGCAGGTGGCGGCCGGCCAGGCGGCGCAACTCGTCGTACACCAGCGGCAGCACGTGGTGCAGCGCGTGCGCATCCCCGTCGGTCCAGCGCCGCAGCAGTTGCGTCACCTCGCCGCCCGGTACCGCATCGTTCGAGGGTCGATCCACCACGCGTCCTCCGGACAGTGCGTCCAGGCTGCCGTCAGGGCGTGGCTTGCGCGCTGACCAGCCGCCCGGTGCGCGCCTGGAACGCGCAGCGGTAGGTGAACGGGATCGAGTTCATGCCGGGCGCGCGTTCGACGGCGCCCTGGCCATCGAGCCAGGTGCCATCGTCCGGCGCGGGCTGCAGGCGGCGCGTCTCGGCATCGAAGGCGATGCGGCCGACGCGCGGGTACTTGTCCTTCAGCGTCGCGGCGATCGCGGTCTCGCAGGCGTCGGGCGAGACCTTGCTGAGGTCGGGCTCCCAGGCCTTCTCGACGAGCGGACGGGTGCTGCCGGTCTCGCGGAACACGACGCCCGAGGTCTCGTTCGATTCGGCGTTGTAGGCGCAGCGGTAGGTGAAGCCGTGCACGCCGGTGGCCGTGGTCTTGTAGCGGCCGGCGCCCTTGACCGTGGTCTCGTCGCCGGTGGCCGGCAGCAGCGAGCGCTGTGCGGCGAGGAACTCGATGTCGCGTGCTTCCTTGCCGCGCATCTCGCGGATGGTGTCGGCGACGGCGGTCTCGCAGCGTTCGGCAGGCTTCGGATCGGTCGACGCGGGGGTGGAGGCGGCCGGGGCCGGGGCGGCGAGCACGACGCGGGCCGTGGACAGCAGGATCAGCAAGGGCAGGGACCGGATCAGGCGCATGGGACGACAACGTGGGAGATGAGAGCAGCGGCAAGGGTACACGCTGCGACGCGCGAGGGGAACCGCTGTTGCAGGTTCAGGTGTCGTCACCGGTGGCGGCCGAGCGGCGCGCGTGGTGGCGCTGCACCTTGGCGCGGTTGCCGCAATCGCCCATCGAGCACCAGCGGCGCGGCGCGCCGCGGCTGTCGTCGAGGAACAGCCAGCCGCACAGCGGCCCGGCGCACAGCCGCATGCGGGCGGCGCGCGGCGAGCAGAACAGCGCCAGGCCCTCGCGCGCCAGCAGCGTGCGCAGCGAGGCCGCGCTG